>JAMDCE010000519.1 GCA_023489135.1 Chloroflexota bacterium | reverse complement strand
CGTGGCGCCGATGCAATGCAGCTCTCCCCGCGCCAGCATCGGCTTGAGCATGTTGGAGGCGTCCATCGCGCCTTCCGCGGCGCCGGCGCCCACCACCGTGTGCAGCTCGTCGATGAAGAGGATTATGTCACCTTCCGATTCCTGCACCTCGCGCAGCACCGCCTTGAGGCGCTCCTCGAACTCGCCGCGATACTTGGCTCCCGCCACCATCGAGCCCAGGTCCAGCGCCACTATCTTCTTGTTCTTCAAGCCCTCCGGCACGTCGCCGCGGAAAACCCTCTGCGCCAGCCCCTCGACGATGGCGGTCTTCCCTACCCCCGGCTCGCCGATCAGCACCGGGTTGTTCTTGGTGCGCCGCGAGAGCACCTGTATCACCCGCCGTATCTCGTCGTCGCGGCCGATAACCGGGTCGAGCTTGCCTTTTCGCGCCAGTTCCGTGAGGTCGCGCCCGTACTTCTCCAGCGCCTGGTACTTGGCTTCCGGATTCTGGTCGGTGACCCGTTGCGAGCCGCGGATGGAGGCCAAAACCTGATAGATCCGATCCTTGGTAATGTTGTACTCGCGCAGGATGCGCTGGGCCGCGCCTTTGTCCTGGTCGTCGGCAATGGCCACCAGGAGGTGGTCCGTGCTGACGTACTCGTCCTTTAGCCGCTCGCGCTCTTGGTCCGCGACGTCGAAGACCCGGCCCAGCCGAGGCGACAGGTAAACCTGCCCCGCCCCGTAGACCTTGGGCAGGCGGTCCACTTCCTCTGCCACCCGCCCCTTCACCGCCGCCGGGTCCGCCCCTAGCTTGCGAATGATCTCCGACCCGACGCCGTCGGCCTGTTCCAGCAGCGCCAGCAGCAGGTGTTCCACGTCTATCTGGCTGTGGTTTTCTCTCTTAGCTATCTTCTCCGCCGCCAGAACCGCCTCTTGAGCCTTTTCCGTCAGCTTGTTTATGTCCATTTGCATGTCCTCCTTGTGCTCTCTCGCGATAGCTGTTTCGCAATTGCCGTTGGTAGGGGCACGGCAGCGCCGTGCCCTCTATGCCTCCCCCACCCGGTGCACCGTTAGCCACTCTTCCCTTTATATCTAACACGAATTCTAACTTGCGTTCAACCCCATTCTATATCTTGAGTGGCGTATTGTCAACTCTGTTGAGAAGAGCATTATAAGAAATTCCTTAGAATTGTGGGGAGTGTGGTTCGGGGGTTGGTGGTTTCCGCGAGGTCGGGGTCCGAGTTGCCATTAGCCTTTTTCCCCGTGCATGACCCGCGTCAAGGTCCCGAGGTCGCAATTTCCCCGCCCTGCCCATTGCGCGACGTGGTTCGAAATCGCCCGATGGCACGTCGGAGGCGCTACCCCCTCCGCATCCCCGCCACCAGCAACACGAACGCGCCAATGCTGATCAGCACGTCCCCGATGCTGAACACGCGTCCCTTGATCGGCGGGATACCTACTTCGTACAGGTCTCCCAGGAACGGCAGCCGCGTCTCATCGGTTAACAGCGCCGCCTTGGCAACGTGTCCCGTCGCCCGCAGCTCCTGTAGCTCCGCCGCTCGGCCGGCCCGGTCGAGCACTTCGCCGGAGACCGGCATGTACCCCCCGTTGGCGGCGATGGCCGCGAAGTTAAGCAGCAATCCAAGGGCGACGAGCTGCATCCCCGCGATCCGCCAGTTGAGGGCGAGGGCGCCGATGAGCGCGAGGTTCGAAAGGATGTGAAGGACGGGCACCGCGAGCTCGTTCGCGGGTAGCGCGGAAGAGATCGGAGAAAAAATCAGGACCTGAACCAAGAAGGCCGTGATGATCAGCCACGCGCAGCGGAACCTCAGCTGAGCGAGCCTGGAGAGATTGCCTCCTCTGATCAGACCGGCCACGATTCCCAGGACGATGCCGGGCACAAAGAACAGCATGGCGGATCAGCCGTCTTTCACGGCCGCCAGGAAATCCATTTCCAGCGGTAGCTGTCGGCTCTGTTGGTCTTGCTCCAGAGCCGCCACGAACTGCGCCACTACCCGGGCGTCAAACTGCGTCCCGGCGCATCGATTCAGCTCGTCGACGGCCTCCTGAAGACTGAGCGCCTTGCGATAGGGGCGATCCGTGGTCATGGCGTCGAAGGCGTCCGCCACCGCGATGATTCTTGCCCCCAGCGGAATCTCGTCCCCTTTGAGCCCGCGCGGATAGCCGCTCCCGTCGAGCCGCTCGTGGTGATGCTCGATGAGACCGCGAATCTCGTGGTAGATGCTCAACGGCGAGATCATCCTGGCGCCGATGACGGGGTGCTGCTCGATAATGGCCCGCTCCGCGGGATCCAGTTTCCCCGGCTTGAGCAGGACCGAGCTATTGATGCCGATCTTGCCCAGGTCGTGAATGCGCGCCGCGAAAACGATCATGGTTAGGTTCTCCAGGTCCACATTGAACTTGCGGGCCGTCCTCTCCACCAGGTCCCCTACCCTCAGCGAATGCTGGAAGGTGTAAGGGTCTCGTTTGTCCACCGCGTCCGCCAGCATCACCAAAACCCTCTTCGACTGCGAGCGCAGTTTCTGGTAGCTCTCGAACGAGTCGTGCGTAACCAGGATGGGAAACAGCAGCAGGGCCAGGGCCCAGGGAGTCTGGTAGTAGACGATGGAGATCAGGGTTCCCAGGGGAATGGCGGTGATCAGCTGGAAGGTCACTCCCCGGAAGTTGATCCTGGCCACCTCCCACACGCGGTGTCCCTCCACCAGCGAGATCACCAGGCACACCAACACGTTGTTCACGATGAGGTAGCTCAAGCCGGAAGCGGCGATGGCGATCGCATTCATCCCCGAGGTCAAGGGCAACGTCGTCCCGTCGTTCAGATAGTGGTAGACGGCGCTGCTGGCGGAGATGGAGAGGATCGTGCTCGAGGAATTGAAGAGGATCTTATACCAGGGCTTGCGCAGCATCAAATCGCCGCCGATGCTGCCCACCGCGCCCACGGCGCAGCCCGCGACCGGCCCAAAGATCATCATGGCCGCGAAGTTGGTGGCCGTGGACATGGTGATCTCGATCTTGTAGTAGAGGTGGATGTGGTAATAGTCGGCGAACACGTTGGAGACAATAAGAAGAGCCAGAACCAACCTGGCAGCAAGGTCAACTGGCAAATCGAACGAGCTGGCTCCCAGGAGTAGTGTGGAAGCAGCTGCGGCGATTACCAGCCACACGTAGGCCTGCGCCGACTTCGGGAACGCCCTCATACCCTACACGTCCCTGCTAACCCTCTCCCCCGCATTCCACAATTGCTCGGCCGCTATGACGCGAACGGACTTGAATCTGGAAAAATGGCACACCACGACATTGTGAGTGTGCCTTACTCGCAAAACACATTATACTACTGGGGTGTTCGTGTGTCGAGACTCTCTTAGGACCACTTGGTATCGGCACCAGCTGCGGCGACGAGGCTTCCGATTACCATCAAGGCGTACAGAACCTTCATCTTCAGCGTGTTCCACTTCATACCCTTTCACCTCCTTTCTAACAACCACTTGCCCGACCGCTTCCCAAAAAAGGAATCCCGCCATTGAGCAACCAAAGGGGAGGGAAAATAGTACATAAAAAATGAGAAATAGATCCCCTTCGCCCGTTTCAGGGATCTCATCTCCTCGGAAGCACGCCCTTGCCGGGGTTTGCTCGCATCCCCTGGGGTGGTCGCCTGTTCGACGAACGCGACAAACGGGTTTGCGATTGTTACCTGAACGCCCGCGCCGGTGCCAGCGACACCACGCCTGCGAGCAGTCAAGTACTCCTGGCATCCTCAGTTTACTAGCCTTCCTGTTAATTGTCAATAGGTTTTAAGAGATTTCGTCAAAAATGTTAGGTTTTTGTAAGGTTCGGTGGCTCGCTTGTGTTTTGGTGGCCTTTGGAATAACATACTTGCGATGACGCACGGGACGATTCAGATTAGAGGGCATCATCTGCTGTGTGCGCCGCGGTTTGTTGGCCGCGGCTATTCCCCTGCGTTCGTCCGCAGCATGGGCGCCCTTCTGGCGCGCCTGAAGCTAGGACGTGCCTTGGCCTTGCTCGTCACGGCACCGGATGCGATTTGCCGGTCCTGTCCCAATCTGCAAGAGGGCGTGTGCGCCGACACGGGGCCCGACGCCGAGCGGATCAGAGCCCTGCAGGATAGCTACGTCCTCGACGGCCTGGGAATCGAGCCCGGGTCCGAGGTTTACTGGCGTGAAATTGAGCATCTGATCGAACGACCAATGTTCGACGTGGATTTCGTGTGCCGCGACTGTAGGTGGCGGGAAATCTGTTGGCAATCTGGACACGGGGGACGAAATGAACAAGTACAAGCTTTTTGACTACGAAGGCGCTCCCGACCGGCACTGCGGGGTCTTGCGCGTCAACATCCCGGTGCTGCGGCTCTTGCCGCCCGAGGCTTCCCGGCACCTGCTGGCTGCGCGCCGGGAGATGCTGCTGGCTCTGCGCAGCCTGGTCGACGCGGATCTTCGTCTTTTCGAACGAGAGTAGCCCTTTCCTACTTGAGCTTTAGCGTGCCCTGGGCGTACACCACTTGCTGCTCGCCCCCGATCGGCACTATCAGCATGCCCGCGGCGACCGGGCGCGCCTTCTCCTGCCATCCGGCATTCTGAATCCCCCGGTCTACCAGCACCACTTGCGTCACCCCCGCCGGAATCCCCGCTACCTGCTCTCTGGGATCGAAGGTATCGATCCACGCCGCCTTGAACCCCGGAAGGTAGTATTGCAGGTGCCGGTAGGTTTCGTAGGAAACCAGCAGGGTCGACTCTGCTGCCCCATTGGACTTGAGGTACTCTATCTTCTGCCGGATCGCCGCGTCGGATTCCCCTATCCCCACCAGCGTCAGCTGCCGCGGATAGAATAAAGCCAGCCCCACATTGCCGATCAATATCAGCGCCGTCAGCGATATGGCCGCAATCGTACTTCTAGCCTCCGCCCCGGGGCGCGGAGACCGCGCCCCTACGGAACGAGGAATCATAGTCAGTTGCCTGGCCGCCAGCAGCAACAAAGCCGGGAGAATGGTGAACACGTATCCAGGATCGCCCACGTGAATGAACACGTAAAACGCCGCCATCGGAGCCGTCCAGCAGGCCACAAACGCCGCTAATCTCCAGTCGGTCGATTCGTCCCTCACCCGAACCCTAGGGGCGCGGTCTCCGCGCCCTGGAGGTGGGGAAGGTCGCGTGCCTCCCTGCCTCCGAACGGCCCGATACCCAAAATAACCGGCCCCCACCACCACCGGTATAACCGTGAAATACAGCGCGTAAAAGAGGTAACTCACGGTGTCGCGAACGTTCACCACAAGGCCGGCTAGCCCCTTGTGCGTCGTGGAGTACTTCTCCGCCACGTCGACCTCCAGGTAGGCCAGCAGGGTCGAATGATAGGCATCGAAGCCCCCCGACAGCCACGCCGTCGGCACATACCACAACAGGAACCCGGCCACGACCAGCAACGCTCCCACGGCCATCCGCTTCCGGGGTCTCTTGGCCATCGACAACACCCACAGCGGGGCCAGAAAGAGCATCAGGTCCGGGCGGAAGCCGCCGCCGACCGCGTAAACGACTGACAAAGGAACGGTGTTGTCCTTGCCGACAAAGACGGTCTGATAGGCCAGGAAGGCCATCGCCGTGCTGAAGAACGCCAGCGACACGTAGGGCAGCGCCACCGTCCCCAGGCTCCAGTAGGTCACGCTGAAGGTCAGCAGCAGCGCCGCGACCAGGCCGGTCGGCCGGTCGAAGATCGCCTTGCCCAGAAAATAAAGCCCCACCACCGCCAGCGCGCTGAAGAGAATCCCTTCGGCCACCAGGCTGGCGTTGGCGTCCGACAGAACCAGTCGCATAAGCCGGGCAGCCATCACGTAGAAAAAGTACCCAGGGGGGTGAGGGTGGTGCTTCGTCACGTCGAAGTGGTCCAGCGCCAGGCCGAAGTTCGCCGAATCCCAGTTGTACAGCATCGAGGTCCGAAAAGGCAACCTGGTGGCGACGACCAGCAGCGCCAGTCCAAAGGCGACCGCCCAGTCAAGTCGATCCGAGCGGCTGTTTTTGGTGATTACGTCCCAGTGACCAACCCTGGCAATTTGCATCGAGCTTGCCCCGCCACCTTCCCAACCGGGGCGACCGCCGGTCGCCCCGGCGCCCAGAATCGACCCTGATCCCTCTGTCGGGCAGCCACGCTCGGCGAAACCTGTAGAGGCGACCGCCTGTGGCATCAATTCCGCCTTGAGCGGTTTACGATTTGGCTTGGCTTAGCTGTAGCGCGGGGGCTTGTCCCCCGCCCGTGCCCCTCCGGCGGGGGACAAGCCCCCGCGCTACATTTCGAGGCTTCGGCAGATAGCCAAACGCCGACGAAAACCGCTTTAATAGCTCTAGACGCACAGGTTCCGCCCTCACCCCAGCCCTCTCCCAGAGGGAGAGGGCGAACAGGCGCCCGCAAGTCCTGTAGCCACTCCGCGTGGCGGAGCGCGGGGAGGGGCGAGGGGCGTATCACCTCTCCCTCTGGGAGAGGTCGGCCGAAGGCCGGGTGAGGGCGCGTCCGGTTGGGACACCGCGTTAGTTGGAACAAATGGACGCCCGGTCGTCCTGACGCCCGGAATTGACCGCTAACGTCTCTGTCGGCTATCGACGCCACTGTAACTTGTAGGGGCGATTGGCAGTCGCCCTGGCCCGGCATCCAAGCGGGCTTGATTCTTCGACTCCGTGCATCAGACGTTGAAGACCTGCTTCCCCGTCTCCCCTCCGTGTCTCCGTGGTTACTGTGGACCTATGGCAAGGACAAGTTTGCCAATCGTCGGACCGCTCACATCCTCCCCGACATCGCCCGCAGCCGAGCCACACGTTCGGCGGTCGGCGGGTGCGTGCTGAAAAGCGCGCTCAAGCCTCCGCCGGCCAAGGGTCGCACGGTGAACATGTGCGCCGCGCTGGGATTGACGTCCAGCGGCCGCCTCTGATTGCCCATTTCCAGCTTCTCCAGCGCGCTGGCCAACGTTAGCGGATTGCCCTGTATCTTGGCCCCCGCCTCATCGGCTGAGTATTCTCGCGCCCGCGAAATGGCCAGCTGGATGATCGTAGCCACTATCGGCGCCAGAATGATCATCACCAATCCTCCGACCAAGTTTCCCATGCCGCCACCATCGTCGTCATCGTTCCGTCCGAAGCCCCCGAAGATCATCGCCCACTGCGCCATGTACGCGATCATCGTGATCGCGCCGGCGATCGTGGCGACCACAGCGGCTATGAGCGTATCGCGATTCTTCACGTGCGCCAGCTCGTGGCTGAGAACTCCGGACAGCTCATCACGGCTCAGTAGACGCGTTATGCCCGTCGTCACCGCGATGGCCGCGTGCTGCGGATCGCGACCCGTGGCGAAGGCGTTGGGCGTATCCGTTTCAATCATATAGACCCTGGGCTTGGGCAGCCGGGCAAAGGTCGAGAGCTGCTCCACCAGTTGGTGCAGCTGCGGCGCCTGCTCGTAGGAAACCTCGCGGGCTCCCGACATCGACAGAGCCACCTTGTCGGAAAACCAGTAGGCGCCGAAATTCATGACTATCGCCAGTACGAAGGCGAAGATCATTCCCCCGTTTCCCCCGACCATGCGGCCGACTAGCAAGAACAGCCCGGTCAGGGCGGCCAGGAGTACCGCCGTCTTGAATGCGTTGCCTGTGTTCATCTCAAATCCCTCCAGGTGTGGCGACTAATAAGGGATTCCCCCCTCCGCCAGAGTGCACGAAAGCTGATTGGCCAGCGCCAGCGCCGAAGTGATCGCCGCGCTGAGCGTACGCATCATGGCCGGGTGCATTCTCCCCGACGCGGTTAGTTCCGCCAGCTTCGGCTGCAAAGAGGCCACTTCCCTATCCAGTCGCGCCAGCTCCTCTTCGATCTGCCGCAAGCGCGGCAGCGCGTCCGGCCCCTCGAGTCCGGCATCCCCCACCAGGCTCGCGATCTCCTCCAGGGTCAACCGTCGTGCCTGAAGATCCTTTATCCGGTGCATCTGCCGCACCGCGGCCCCATCGTAGAGCCGGTGCGACCCCGACGATCTACTGCACGGCGATATCAATCCCAAACGGGTATAGTAATCCACTGTTCGTGGACTAACGCCACACATCCTGGCAAAGTCCCCGATGCGATAATACCTGCTCATCGGTCCTCACGATTCGATCTGTACGATATCGTACAGCAGCACGTCACGTTTGTCAATCGGAAGGCCTGCTAGTTTGTTGACTTGACCCGAAGGTCGTGCTATACTCGGCGAAATTCAATACTCTATCCACTGTGAGCAGGACTAGTAAGCGTCGAGCGAGGCTCAGAGAATCGGGGGTTGGTGCGACCCGACGCCGGTGCCGATGTCCGAATGGACCTGGGAGTTGCAAACCGAAAGTGGCGAAGGATTCGCCAGACGAGTAGGCTTTGCCGGGGTTGCTTCCGTTATCGACGCAAGGGTATCGGGCGCGGTCAAGGTTCTTTCTCTGCTGAAGCGGTCCTTGTGCAGCGCTCCCGTACTCTACAAAGTGGGGACGAGGTAGGCGCGTTCAGCGGCGAACGCAACGTTGTGTGATTGAGCGCGGTGTGCTCGGTCCCAAATAGGGTGGCATCACGGGGCCTTGACCCCTCGTCCCTAAGGAGACGAGGGGTTATTGATTAGTTCTAAGTGCCAAATGCGTCCGCGCAGGCCATTTCGCACCGCAAACCAATTGGCTCAGAGGTTCGTGCGCTCCAGGAAAAAAGAAAGGGAGGTAAAGAAGTGAGCGTTCCTACCAAGATTCTGTTGACCGAGCAGGAGATGCCCACGCAGTGGTACAACATCCTGGCCGACCTGCCCAAACCGTTCCCTCCGTACCACCATCCGGCCACTCTCCAGCCACTCGGGCCGGATGACCTGGCCCCGATCTTCCCCATGGCGCTCATCATGCAGGAGGTGAGCACCGAGCGGTACATCGACATTCCTGAAGAGGTCCAGGATATCTACAAGCTCTGGCGCCCGTCTCCCCTCTATCGCGCCCACCGGCTGGAGAAACACCTCCAGACCCCGGCCAAGATCTACTACAAATACGAGGGCGTGAGCCCGGTAGGAAGCCACAAGCCTAACACCGCCATCGCGCAGGCCTATTACAACAAGAAAGAGGGTGTGCGTCGCCTCACCACCGAGACCGGCGCCGGGCAATGGGGGAGCGCCATCAGCATGGCCAGCCGCTTCTTCGGCCTGGAGTGCACCGTCTACATGGTAAAGGTCAGCTACCAGCAAAAGCCCTATCGGCGCGTCATCATGGAGACCTACGGCGCCGAGGTCTTCGCCAGCCCCACCGACCAGACCAATTCCGGTCGAAAGATCCTGGAGATGGATCCCAACTCCCCCGGCAGCCTGGGCATCGCCATCAGCGAGGCCGTGGAAGACGCGGCGACCCACGATGATGCCAAATATAGCCTGGGGAGCGTGGTGAACTTCGTCCTGATGCACCAGACCGTGATCGGTCAGGAGGCGAAGAAGCAGCTGGCGAAAGTTGACGACTATCCCGACGTGATCATCGGCTGCTGCGGCGGCGGCAGCAACTTCGCCGGCCTCAGCTATCCCTTCCTGTACGACAAGCTCCGGGGCGACAAGCCCAACCTGCGAGCCATCGCCGTCGAGCCCGAGGCCTGCCCTTCGCTCACCAGGGGCAAGTACGCCTACGACTTTGGGGACAGCGTGGGCCTGGGCCCGGTGAGCAAAATGTACACCCTGGGCCACGGCTTCGTACCCAGCGGCATACACGCCGGTGGACTGCGCTATCACGGCGACGCCCCTTCGCTGTGCCTGCTCTACGACGAGGGCATCGTCGAGGCCAGGGCCTATCACCAAATCCCCGTCTTCGAGGCCGCCAAGCTCTGGGCCGGAACCGAAGGGATCGTCCCCGCCCCCGAGTCCGCCCACGCCCTCAAAGCCACCATCGACGAAGCCCTGCGCTGCCGCGAGGCGGGTCGCTCCGAGGTCATCATGGCCTGCTTCAGCGGCCACGGCCTCTTCGACCTGGGCGCCTACGACGAATACAACCGCGGCAAGCTCCAGGACTTCGAGTATCGCCAGGAGGACATAGATAACGCGCTCAAGGACCTGCCGGCCGTGAAGGCCTAGTATGGTTTTCGTTACCCTTTGGCTGCTCGGTCCATTGGTAGGGGCGTTCAATTGAACGCCCCTACGCCCGATTGCCTCTGCCCCAGCGTATTGACAAGGCCGACGCCTCCATGTTATTATGCCGCCCGAACGGTCAGACCATTCGGGAATCGGCCAATCTTCGAAGGAGCGGACAACATCGTTTTCACGCCGGTCAAGCAGACGCGCATCGTGGAAGAGATCTGCCGGCAGGTCACGGACCGCATCGTCGGCGGTCAGTTGAGGCCCGGCGATAGGCTGCCCAGCGAACGTGATCTGGCAGCTACCTTCGAGGTGGGCCGTTCCACCGTCCGCGAGTCGCTGCGCAAGCTGGAGCACGCGGGCCTGATCATCATCCGCACCGGGTCGGCCGGTGGCGCCTACATCGTCAACAGCGGCCCCGAGCCGGTTACCCGGGCCCTGGCGTTGATGCTTCAGCTGGAGCAGGTCTCTCCCGAGGACCTGTTGGAGGCGCGCAAGGCTATTGAAGGCACCATGGTCAGGCTGGCGGCCCTCCGGGCTTCCACCGGCGATTTGGAGAAGATAAAGGCCGCCCTCGATAGCCCCGATAACTTCTCCTCCAAGGAAGGCTTTGTCGGCGCCAACGCGGACTACCACGAAAGCATCGCCGATGCGGCCAAGAGCAAGGTCCTGTCCAGCACTCTGCTGGCGGTGCGAGAGCTTATAGGCCTGTCGATCAGGGTGCTCCCGATCGATCGAGCCATGATGGTGCAGTCGCACTCATATCACACCAAGATCTACGAGGCCATCGCCGTTCGCGACGCCGATACAGCGCAGCGGGAGATGGAGGAACACCTGGAGCAATTCGAGCGGAAACTGCTTCCCCTGCTGAGCAAAGGGAGGGACCCCGAATCCTTTTAACCTTGGGTTGTCGTTATTCTCGCGAAACCTGTCTACCTTTCCCTGGTTAGGCGCGTCAAGCAAGTTGTTGTGTGGCCCGTGCTAAGATAAAAAGGAGGCTATCCACGTGAGCGAGTCAACGGAGTTCACCAAAGACCTGGCGACAAAGCGTGTCAGCAGGCGGACCTTCTTGATGGGGGTGGCCGGGTCGGCTGCGCTGGGCGTGGTCGGATTCGGAATTGGTGGTTGCTCCTCCAGCCCGGCGCCCGCTGCGAGCACCGGGTCTGGCGCCGCCGGTGGAGGGGCCAAGTACGCCGGTCGAACGCTGCGACTGATGTTGAACGGCGGAAGGCTCGAGGATGTGGTGAGAGAAGCCGTGATCCAATCATTCGAGAAGAAGACCGGGGCCACGGTGGAGACCGTGCCGGCGAACTCGGCCGAGATGCTCACCCGGGCGCGTGCCGAGAAGGCCAGCCCTACGGTCGATGTCATGATCATCGACGATATGGTCGCGGTTCAGGGGATTGCCGAAGGGCTGTTCGAGAAGGTCGACCCCGCCAACGTTCCCAACATGAAAGATCTGGACAAGAAGGCCATCGACTCCAACGGCTACGGTCCGATCATTCACAGCAACATCATCAACTTCGGTTACAACAAGGATCTGGTAAAGGTCGATCCGCCCCAAAGTTGGGCCGATCTGTGGGACCCGAAGTACAAGGAGATGCTCGCCATCTCGGCCATAAACCTTACCACCGGGGTCCAGTTCTTGCTTCAGGCGGCGATGCTCAACGGAGGTAGCTACGAGAAAATAGATCCAGGCTTCCAGGCGCTCCAGAAGATCAAGCCCAACATTCGCAAGTGGATCAAGGACATCGGCGACGTTAGACCTACCGTCGACAAGGAGCCGGTCTTCGCCGTGTTCGGCCCCAACGTATGGATGGACGAGAGAAGCAAGGGCTTCCCTCTGGCCTGGTCCAATCCCAAGGAGGGAGCCCACGGACTGCCGGCTACCGGCCAGATCGTAAAGGGCTCCAAGAACAAAGATCTGGCCGAGGTGTTCTTGAACGAGTACCTCTCGGTGGAAGGCCAGACGGGCGTGTCTAAAGGCACGTATTTCAAGGTCTTCAACGACAAGGTAAAGCTGCCGGCCGACGTGCAGGAAGTCATACCTCAAGCGGTTCAGGTTTTCGACCCGGCCAAGATTGCCAAGTATCGCGAGGAATGGACCGCCCGCTGGCTAAAGGAGATCGGCGGCTAGCACGCGTGAAGCGCGCCCGTTGGACCAACCACTGTGCCGGATCATAAGGTTCACACGAACACCCTACAAAAGGGGGATTAACCATGTCTTTCGTTCAAATCAACGGCCTACGTAAATTCTTCGGCGACACCACGGCCGCGGCGATCGATCTTCTGGAGGTCCACGAAGGTGAGTTTCTTTCATTGCTCGGTCCCAGCGGTTGTGGCAAGACCACGACCTTGCGCTGCATCGCGGGTATCCTGGAGCCGGACCAGGGCTTTATCTCCATCCGCGGCCAGGACATCACCAGGGTTCCCCCTTACCGGCGCAATTTGGGCATGGTCTTCCAGAACTACGCCTTGTTCCCGCACTTCACCATTTTCGAGAACGTCGCCTACGGCCTGAAGAACCGCGGCATCAAGGGCGATGTCGTCAAGAAGAAGGTCTCCGAGGCGCTGGAGCTGGTCGAGCTGCCGGGAATCGAGTCCCGCTTTCCTCATCAACTCTCAGGGGGGCAGCAGCAGCGCGTGGCGCTGGCCCGGGCGATAGTGTACGATCCCGATGTGCTGCTGTTGGACGAACCCCTGAGCAACCTCGATGCCAAGTTGCGCAAAAGCATGCGCTTCGAGCTAAAAAGGCTCCAGCGACAACTGAAGCTGACCACCATCTTCGTGACCCACGACCAGCAAGAGGCCCTCTCCCTTTCGGACAAGATCGTGGTGATGAACGCGGGAAGGGTGGAGCAGGTCGGCACCCCCAATGAGATATACGAGAATCCCAGGACGCTGTTTGTGGCCGATTTCATCGGCTCGACCAACATCTTGAAAGGGATCGTTCGCGCTTGCGATGCCGCCGCCAAGCGCTGCCGGGTGAGCCTTTTGGATAGCAGCGAGGTCTGGGCCTGGTAC
The DNA here is from genome assembly GCA_023489135.1 of Chloroflexota bacterium. The sequence goes on along the minus strand of JAMDCE010000519.1, from coordinate 21,833 downwards.
GAGGAGGAGGTCGCGGTGGATTCGGAAGTCGACCTCATCGTCAAACCGGAGAAGATCCGCATACTGACCGATGGGGAGAAGGCGGCCAACTCCGTCGGGGGCAAGGTTCTCAACGTAGCCTACAGCGGGGCCAACTACAATTATCACGTGCAGGTGGCCGGGCACTCGGTTGTGGAGATCGTGGGCAGCGCCCTGGACACGGGCGGCCAGCCCGTCGAGGTGGAGATCGGCGCCGACGTCAACCTGCAATTCGATCCCACCCAGCTGAAAGTGATTCGAAGGGAGAGGGCATGAGTAGTCAGTCGCCGGCTCAGACCTATGCCCCTGCGAAGCCTGCTGGACAGTTTGATCTGTACGGCGTCCTGCAGCGATTCAGATTGTGGCTCTTTCTCGCGCCGCCGCTGATCGCCTTGATCGCGCTCTTGATCGTTCCCTTGGTGATCCTGCTGCAGTACAGCTTCTTCACCCACGTGCCCGGCAAGGGCATGCTGTTCGTCTTCACGCTTGACAACTACGTCAAGTTCTTCACCGATGGCTACTACCTGATGGGCATCTTAATCACCTTGGGCACCGGAGCCCTCAACTCCGTGATCACCCTGCTCGTCTGCTACCCGGTGGCTTATTACTACGCCCGATCCCGCTCCCGCCACAAGGGGTTGATCCTCGTCCTGCTGCTGGCGCCCTTCTATGTCAACATCATCGTTAAGATCTATGGATGGATGATAATTCTGGGTCGAACAGGCATGGTGAATCAGTTCCTGATCGCCTCCAACATCATGGCCAGGCCTTACGACTTCCTGGAAAGCTACATCGGAATCATCGTCGTCATGCTGCACGTGCAGGCCCCTATAATGGTTCTATCCCTCATCGGCCCGCTGCAAAACATTCACGATTCCCTGATCGACACCGCTCGCGTTTGCGGGGCCCGGGATAGAACCATCTTCAAGGATGTTGTCCTGCCGCTCAGTATGCCCGGCATCCTTTCCGGGTCCATGCTCGTTTTCGCGGCCACGGTCGCGGCTTTCATCGTGCCGCTGGTGGTCGGTGGCAGAATCGGGTTCCAGTTCCTTTCGGTGATGGTCTATCAACAGATGAATACCGTCCAGAACTGGGCCTTCGGGGCGGCCATCGCGGTCGTCCTGCTCGTGCTTTCCATCGGAGTGGTCACGCTGTATTCCGTCGTGCTCAAAGCATCGAAGGTTGGGGTGATAATGAGTGAAAAGTTCATTCGGTAGCATCGTCCTGGGCGTCTACAACATACTGTTCTTCGCCTTTCTACTGGCTCCGGTGATCATTATCGTCGGAATATCCTTTGCCAATAGCTACGCCATGGACTTCCCTCCCAAAGGCTACTCCTTGAGATGGTTCGAGTACATCATGGGGCGCAAGGAGTTTGTGAACGCCTTCTATGTCAGCGTGCTCATAGCCGTGGTCACGTCGATCGTTTCGCTGATCGTCGGCATGTTTGCTTCTCTGGCCATCGTGCGCTTCAAATTCAGGGCCAAGAGCCTTCTAGAGAGCCTCTTCATGTCCCCGGCCACCCTGCCCACGGTCATCCTGGGCGTGGCTCTTCTGCAGTTCTTCAGCCTTCTTGGTTACACCAATTCGTGGAACCGACTGATCTTGGGCCACGTGATCATTTGTATCCCCTTCACCCTCCGCTCCATCTCGGCCAGCCTCTATGGGTTCGACAAATCCCTGGAGGAAGCGTCGCTGGTGTTGGGGGCCAACCACGTCAAGACGTTCTATAAGATCGTTCTGCCTATCATCCGGCCCGGCATCGTGGTGGCCCTGATCTTCGCCTTCATAACCTCGTTCGACAACTTTACGATCTCGATGTTCTTGATCAACGCCGATACCGTCACCCTGCCGATCAGAATTCTCACCTTCCTGCAATGGCAATTCGACCCCTCGGTGGCGGCGATCTCGGCGCTGCTCATCTTCTTGACCTTCATAGTGATCCTGATCGTCGAAAAGGCCGTGGGACTGGGCGGAATGCAGTTCATGCGCAATGCCTAGACCGGAAGGCAGCGTTCCAAACGGCGCCGCCGGCTTGCTCTCTCCCCAGGCGCCCCACACTCGAACGGGACCAGTTAGCTAGACAAATGGGCCTTTAGGCCCTTGTCTGAGCTAACTGGTATCAGTATACTGACTGACGGGTATCATTATGCTGAGTAAAGAAGATTATCCGCCGTCTGATGCCTGGAGCCATTCGCCGATTCTCTGACTGCAGGTGATGCCGAAGGCCCATGACACGCCGGCGCGGCGGCTAAGTCCTCTGGAAATACCTCTATGCCGAGTTCCGGCTCTGTCATGCACGGGCCGGGCGGGACATCGTGGAGGCGCCGGGGTGCGAGGATGACGCGGAAGACTATTCTGGCTATCGATCCGGATGAAGCTATCGGCGCGCTGCTGACCCTTATCCTCGAAGAACAAGGATACACGGTCGTCAGGACCTTCTCTCTCCCCGAGGCCGCCAAGCTGCTATCGGACGCCCATTTCGACCTGATTATCACCGAAGCCTTCAAGCAGCCCGATCCCTTCGATTTCGATCCAATCTTTCTTGAAGAGTTCAGGTCCCTCTCAAAGAACACTCCCATCATCCTCCTCTCTTACTATGCCTCGACCGATTCGCTCCGCGCGGGCGACTTCGGTCTGGTCGACGTGGTGCCTAAGCCATTCGATGTGGGCGCGCTCGTCGACATAGTAAACAAGCAAGTGGGCAAGAGGGAGCCCAAGCCCGACCCAAATCGGCACTCCAAGCGCGAATAGGATTCGCCGATGATGATCGAGACCGATTATCGAGACCGACTCGGTGTTCAAAACCGAGTCGGTCTTATGGTCTTACCCGATAGCTGTTTGGCAATTGCAGCTGGTAGGGGCACGGCGCTGCCGTGCCCTCCTTAGAAAGCCTTCCGGTCTTCGTGTCACCCCTTAAGCCGCTCGAGCGGCCGGCATCGTGAAGTGGAAGGTGCTCCCCTTCCCCGGCTCGCTCTCCACCCATACGCGTCCGCCCTGAGCCTCCACCAGCTTCCTGGTTATGTACAGTCCCAGGCCGAGTCCCTCGGTCTTCCGCACCCCGGCCGCGCGATAGAAGCGCTCGAACACGTGGGGCAGCTCCTCCGGTGGTATGCCAATACCTCGGTCTGTGATCGAAGTATCTACCTGATCGTCGAGCGTCTTGGCGCGAATCAGCACCTTGGTCTCGCGCGGTGAGTACTTCAGCGCGTTAGTCAGTAGATTCATCAAGATGCGCTCCAGTTGGTTTGGATCGGCGCTTACGGGAGGTAGATCCTCCGGCAAATCCAGCGCCAGCCGACCCGCATCGTCTGTCGCGGCAAATTGCTGCACCAACGCTACCAGGAAGGTGTTGAGATCAAGGGGCCGTGATTCCAGCTGTAACTGCCCGTTCTCCAGGCGTGCCGAGTCGACCAGGTCTCGAATCATGGCATTCATCCGCCTGGCGCTGGCCTCCACGACCTGGGCGCTGCTGCACAGCTGGGTACTCTCTTTGGCCGCGCGCCGGATCAGTTGGGCGTGACCCAGTATGACCGTGAGCGGAGCGCGCAAGTCGTGGGAAATGGAGTGAACGTAGTCGTCCTGCCGCTCTTCGCTCAGCTTTATCTCCAGGGCCATGCGGCTGATGTTTCTGCCCAGTTCGTCCATCTCGAAGCAGGCCGTGGCCAGATTCAGCCGCCGGTCCAGGTTTCCCTTCGCCAGCGCCACCGCGTATTCGTTCAGTTGCTTCAGCGGCCGCCGCAGGATCTCGCTCGTGACCGCAGTGAGCAGGATTCCAAAAGCGATGACGCCGGCAAGGGCCTGCAACAAATCCCTCAGTTGGCGGTTCGCCGGAGCGAGCGCGGCGTCGATCGGCGTAGATGCGCCCGTGACCCACCCGTACTTGGGCGCCGGAACGGCCGCGATTATTCGTCGGTCGCCCACAACGCTATCCACGTCTTGGCCCACAAACCGTTTTCCTTTCAAGGCCGCCTGCACCGGTCCATACCCTGAGGCATCCCGTCTCTCCCAGTCGAGATCCGAGCTGCCCGTATGCAGGGCCAGGCGCCCCTGCCGATCGGCCACGAAGAAAGCTTGGTCCGATATCGGCAAAACGGCCGCGAGATCAGTCAGGAAATGGTCGGTCCTCAAGACGGTAGAGACGACGCCAATTCGCTCCCCGAGTTGATTTCTGATCGGCACAGCCACGTATACCATCGGCTCGCCCGGAGCGCTGGAAGTAGTTACGTCGGAGACGACGGGCCTTCCGGTGGTGATCGCTTCCTGAAACCATTCTTGGCCGGCCACGTTCGCGGGATCGACGGCGGCCGCCGAGCCCACCAAATCCCCGTCGGCGTCGAATACGACCACGTTCTGGTATTCTGGAATTGAGGGCGCCGCTCGTGCCATGCGCTCGTTGATTCGACCAGCGTCCAGGGTCATAACAATCGGATCCGTCGCGTAGGAATAGGAAAGAGCCAGCGCATCGTTGAAATTGCCTTCGACGACCGCGCTCACAGCCAGAGCGAGGTGCTCGTTGTCTGTTGTGGTCCGATCTAGAGCCGTGTTGAAGGCCATTTGGTGGCTCCAGAACGGGATGATGAAGACCGGCGCCAGGACCAGAAGAGCGCTGGCAATCAGGATGCCGCGTAAGCGAAACCTGAACAAGCTCGGCTCCTCCTTTGCCGGCAGAGCCGACAATATTAACGGATCGTCTAGCACCGCAAAGTTACGTCAACTCACTCCGACCGCCCTCGCGACGCTTTTTCCCGCGGGCGGCGCTCCCTGCTTGTTCATTCTAGGCCAGCGCGTCGTGGAGAGATTGCTGGGACAACGGCCTTGGAATCGTCTCGCAGAAGTGCAAAGGCGCTCGAAGCCTCCCCGTGCTCCCTGACGCCCTCATCGGAACGTCGAGAAGCACTCAATCTCCAAGCGCCTGCTTTAAGACTACCACTAATGCATGTGGCCGTCAACTATACTAATGGGCTAGTTCGAGGCTCATAGTTCTAGCTGGTTGGCGAGAAGGTTGACCATTTGTTACCATAGCCGGCAGCCATCGCGCGGAGGAGGTGCCCCTTAAAGCCCCAGCGCCTCTCCCCACCGCGCCAGAACCGCATCTTTGTCTTCCTTGCTGGCTCCCACTACCGGCGGGAACTCGTTAATCCATTCGTACGGCCTGGTGGCGTCGATGATCGCCCGCGAAGCCAGCCCCGGTTCTCCCGGCCGGATCATGGGGTCCAACGGCCCGCTCCAGCACCTCTTCATTATGTCAATCGACCGTTCCGGATCCGTGCGGGTGGCGATGGCCCATATTACCTCCTGCAAATCGGTCGGGTCGATGTCGTCGTCTACCACCACCACGTAGCGACTCATTCGGGCGCCGGCAGAGCATTGGGCAGCCACCGCTCCCGCTTGCCGGGCGTGCCCGGGGTAACGCTGCTTGATCGAAACGACGTTCAGCATGCGGGCGCCCGCGGCCTCGTGCGACCACACCCCCTTTACGTCGGGCACGCCCGCCGCCTCGAGCTGCTTCTCGATCAAGGCGCTGCGGATAATGGCCCGATAATGCGCCTGGGCCACCGAAGGCTTGGCCGGGGGATACCCCAACAAGATCGGGTTGTTGCGGTGGTAGATGGCCTTTATCTCGATCACCGGCTCGGGGCGGGCCTTGCTGGCATAGTAACCCGTCCACTCGCCAAAGGGGCCCTCCAGCCGGGTATCGCCCGGCATGGCCACGCCTTCGATGGCGACCTCGGACTCCGCCGGAATGGGCAGCCCCGTGATCGGGCCACGTATCACCTCCACCGGCCGGCCCAGGATTCCGCCGTTGAAGGCGTATTCCGAGACCCCGAAGGGCACTTCGAAGGCCCCGGTGAGGAAAAAGAGCGGGTGATGGCCGAAAGAAATCGCTACCGGACAGGGCCTGCCGGCCTCCAGATACTTCGACCGGTGAATGCGCCCGTGCTGGCCGGGCGAGATGTAGAATCCCAGGTGCTGTGCGTCGTGAACCATCACGCGGTATGTTCCACAGTTCACCCAGCCGGTGTCCGGGTCCTGCGTGATCGTAATGTTGCCGGTTCCGACGTAGCGACCCCCGTCCTGGTCGTGCCATTTGGGCACCGGGAACTCCAGAATGTCGATCTCGTCGCCTCGGTGTACGTTCTCCAGGACCGGCCCGTGTTCGACGAACGTGGGATCGATCATCCCTTGGCCCGCCCTTACTTTCCAGAACCGCTTCATTTCCTGAGCCGTGGCGCCCGAAGGGAGTCCCAGCGTAAGCGCCAGACGTTGCGTAGATCCCAGCGCATTGACCAGGACGCGGTAGCCCGCCGGGTATCCGGGCACCGAATCAAACAGAACCGCCGGAGCATTCATCTTATTGTAGACGATCTCCGTCACCGTTCCGATCTCGTGGTCCCAGTCGGCCCCGTTTAGCACGCGCAGTTGGCCGAGATCGTCCACCCTTTCCAGCCAGTCCCGCAGGTCGCAGCCTGTGTTCCCCATCGCAGCTATCCCTCCCTAAACTCAACCCCAAGGCGTCGTTCATTCTACCACAAAGCAATTCGCCCTTCAAACGCCCGCCATAGCGAGCCCGGGTGCGCCAAGTTCTTGTACCCAGAAGCAGATGGAACGGGCGCTTGAATTTTGGACTGCGGCGGCTCGCCGCCGCAGTCCAAAGAAGCCGCTTGCCCTACAGGTAGGAAAACAATAATAAGGCGGCGGAGCAGTTGCCACGTTCCCCACTTCCCCCACACCACGTCGTGTCGGCTCCTGCCCCGCCGCCTTGCGGTTGAGCTCGTAGCTGCTTGCCGGAGATATCCCCTCACCCTGGCTCTCGCGAAAGGGAGAGAGGAGCGGGTCTACGCCGCGTTCATCAGGATCACCGGCGTGGGTGCCAGATGCACCACCTTCTCCGCCAGGCTCGGGTGCAGCCACCGATCAAACCCTTTACGTGCCTTTTCAGGCACCACTATCAAGTCAATCCGGTGCCCCGCGGCGTAGTCGGCAATCTGCTGCGCCGTGTCTCCAAATCTCACCGCCACGCTCGTCCCTATCCCTGTCCCCTCAAACCTGGCCTTCCACTTCCTGAGATACGGCTGAACCAGGGTTTGCATCCGCTCCGCTTCCTGGTCAATCGTGGCGATCATCCTACCATTCTCGATCACCACCATGGGCATCGGAAGGACCATTAAGAGAACCAATTCTGCATTATGTTTAGCGGCCAGCACTCCTGCCCGGCCGAGAACCGACTCTGACTGTTTTGAGCCATCTAGGGCAACTAGTATTCGCGTGTACATTTTGTCTCCTTCCTTGGGGGCGCCTGCTATCCAGCCATAGCTATGGGCTTCTTCGCCCACCTTCTCCTGCGCTTGGCTTTGGGGATGGGTTCATCAGCGCGGAAGTGAATAGTCCTGAGGTCGTCTAGATACACCGGACCACCACACCTGCCACATCTGATGGCCTCTCCCGGCTTGGGCAAAGGCTTCGAATAGCCTTTGGCCGGACGAAATATGAACGGCTTTGTTGCGTTGGGATCCTCCGCAACCAGCTCTCCTGAGATGTATCCGCAGTGATAACATTTCACGTCCGCTGCCACCATCGCCCTTCTCCTTGCTTTGCAACTACGGCAGTTGCCTTGCTTGTTATTAGCGTAGCACGGAATAAGACGTTTGTCAAGTAGCAACTTTACAAAGTGTGATTAATGTCACAAAGTGGTTCACAATCTCGCGCGTTTGTGCTAAAATCAATGTTAGTGTCGGAGACTAACACCAACAGAGAGGTACAGTGCAGCTAACCCGCCAGGAGATACTCAACATACTGAAGATGAAAGGCCGGGCATCGGTGGACGAGTTGGGCAAACAGTTGGGTCTCACCTCGATGTGCATCCGCCAGCACCTGGCTATCCTCGAGCGCGATCAGTTGATATCCTCTCACGAGCAGCGACAGAAGCTTGGACGCCCGCGCTTGATCTACTCCCTCACCGAGCAAGCCGAAGATCTATTCCCCAAGAGCTACGGCCAGCTCCTGGATTGGATCTTGGAAGACATCAAAACGCTCGATGGGAAGGACAAGGTCGACGCCGTTTTCGATCGTCTGGCCGAGCGCATGGCCAGGCAGTTTCAGGAGACGGTCGGCGACAAGCCTTTTAGGGAGAAGGTCATAGCCCTCTGTGAGCAAATGAACTCTTCCGGCTCGCTGGCGGAGTGGGAAGAAAAAGAGGGTGAATATATCCTGCGCGAGCACAACTGCCGCTATCATAGCGTGGCCCTCAAGCACCCCGATATCTGCAGAATAGAGCACGGCTTTCTCGGCAAGGTTTTCGACGCCGACATTAGGATGGTCGAGTGCCTCTTGAACGACGGCCCGCGCTGCACCTACATCATCCGCCCCGGCCTGGAAAGCTGACGTACTAGAACAAGAGCCAGACCCCTCCCGCAACCACGGCCCCCGCGGCGGAGCTCAGAAAGTTCACTACCTCGTTGTCCACCCACCTCAGACCCTTGACGTGCGCCGTGCGGCAGCCGCACCCGTGGACGGTCCTCTCCGTGCCGGCCGCGCACCCCTCACAGAAGTACGCCGACTGTATGGTCGCCCCCGCGAAGCTATCCGCAACACTGCCGATTAGGCCACCGGCTATCGCCGCTCCCAACACACGTGGCACCGTGTGAGAAACGGCGCTTCCCGCATCGAGCGACAGCAATGCCGCGGCCATCAAGCTAATCCAGATGGCTCCCAGGAGCGACCCCGCTGTTCCCAGGGGAGAGATAGCCCCGGAGGTGCCGCCCGGCACCCGTCGCCAGGTTGTGATTAGCCGGGGCTTCTCCGAGCTTAGCGTGCCGATCTCCGTGGCCCAGGTGTCCGCGGTTACGGCGGCTATGCTGCCGACGAAGGCCGGGAAGGCCCATTCACCCCATCCCAGCGGAACCGACGTCGCCAGCAAAGCCCCTAACCCACCGTTGGCCAGCACTTGCCAGACATCCCTTCGCGACCCCTTCCCCTGCTCTCGTGAGGCGTCGCTCTTTCGGTCTCGACCAAAGTGCGAGAGCAGGCTGGACGAGACGAAAAAGCCCACCAGAACGATCCCCCAGGCTGGCCCGCCCAGGCCGAAGGTAATCGTGCCCACCAACAAGGCTCCGACGAAGCCACTCCGGCTGAGCGCCGACTTTTGCAGCGCTACCCCGCCGACTACTCCGCTGAGCACCAACCCCACCGCCAGCGTTACCCATAGTGAACCTGGGTTCACCATTTCCCGATGCCCCCCCGCGCTGTAAGGGCGACCGGTGGTCGCCCCGGCCGGTTTCCTAGCCGGCATGATTCTTTCGACTATCCCATCAGGAGTAATGTATAGGGTACGTATTGGCCAAGTCAAGGCATATCAATCGGGGCCAACGTGTCGTCGATGCCGCTCGGGGTTCAGACCGCGTCGGTCTACTGGTGACCCCTGCCCACCTTCCTAACCATAATCCCTATGAATACCTCAATATTGCACGAGCACACCAATTGGACTAAGATACGGGTGTCAGAGACCTCGCCAAAGGGGCTCCTGCAAATTCTGCCAAATACGTATCGAGGCGAGAACAAAATGACCGATATCCACCACACTATCGCAGGACGACGGGCCATACGGAAGTACACCGACCGGCCGGTGGAGGAAGAGAAGCTCCAAAGAGTCCTCCAGGCGGCTCGACTGGCCCCCACCTGGGCCAACCTCCAGTGCTGGAAGGTCATCGTCGTGCGCGATGCGGGCACTAAGCAGGCGCTGTCGGACCTCAGCAACGTCGCCAGCGCAGGGTATGCCGGCAACCCCTGCCGCAAGGCCCTCGCAGCCGCCCCTGTCGTCCTGGTCACCTGCGCCGACCCCGAGAGGTCGGGCAAACTGAACGGCAAAGCCTACTACCTCGTCGACTCCGGCATTGTTATGGACCACATTATGTTAAGCGCCACGGCGCTTGGACTGGGAACGTGCTTTGTAGTGGTCTTCGACGAAGAGGGCGTGAGGAAAGTGCTGGGGATACCGTCCCACATCGAGGTAGTTGGAATGACCCCGCTGGGATACCCTGAACGAATCCCCGATCCCAGGCCCAGAAACGACCTGTCGGAGATGGTCGCCTATGACCGTTGGAGCTGATGCTCCTGGCGCGGAAACAGCTCTGGCCTGATGGTTGCCAAGAGCAGGAGGATATTCACCGCGGAGGCGCAGAGGACGCAGAGGTTTTCCAACGTCTTTCTCTGCGCTCTCTGCGCCTCCGCGGTGAATATCCTCGCGTTTACAGCGGTTTGCGGTGATATTTAGCTGCCAGCCAGGGCGCGTAGGGGCGTTCAATTGAACGCCCCTACCAGGACACCGAGCGGCTAAATACTAACGCAAACCGCTGTAGTATGCCACGCGGCAGGCAGGAGCCCCTTTGGCGAGCCTATACGCCTGATGATAAGTGCCCGCCGCGATGCCCTGCTCCTGGCGATCGCTCGGACCCTTAGCCATCCAGCGGTCCAGCTTCGCGGCAAACTCCTCCAGATCGGACGCCCGAATCGACAAAACCGCCTGGCATTCCACCTCGGAGAGATCGAAGTCAGTCGTCACCAGGTGAGGCGCATTGAGAAGCGCCTCGCAGAACTTCTTGTCGACGAGGGCGTTTCCAACTATCGCTTGGAGACCGTCAAAGGACATAGTTATCCTCCCAATGCAACGATTAATCGGAATTATGAACGTTTCTGAAGAATGAAAAGTGGGCAGGGCGTTGCCGTCCTGCCCAGGGCGCGAGGAGATGGAATATTAAATTGTCCTTAGGGCCGAGTAAGGTGAAACCTGAAGGGTGATGTTAACCACGCCGCGAATTGGGCTCCCGTTGCGACTTGAACCAGAACGAACGCTCCTGAAGCAATCGCCACGTCCCCGAGACTAAACACCGAGCGCAAGGGCCACGGCGCCGACAGTACGAAGATGTCGGAAAGGAACCACAGTCGCGTCTGGCCGGGCAGGAGCAGGACGTCCTTGGTCTGGGCTATCCTGGCCCCCAATTCCAATCCCGGATTGAGCCTCTGCAAACCCGACTGAATCAGCGCTTCCGGAGACATGGGCATGTATCCGCCGTTGGCCAGGATCGCGGTGAGGTTCAAGAGCAGGCCCACCCCCACTACCTTCATGCCGGGCAAATGACTGTTACGCCACACCGCCACGAGCAAAAGGACGTAGGAACAGATCAGCATCGCGCTGGCCAAAGTGAACTGAACGGAGCCTTTACCCGCCGGGAAGTAGATTGCGTAAAACTGGACCACTAGGGCGGCGATCATCAGCCAGCCGCCCTTCAATCCCAGACGTGGCAAGCCACTCAGTTTCCCTCCCATAAGTACGGCCAGCAGCACCGCAGATACCAAGGCCACCAGCAAGATCAACGGCTTTGCCTCTCCAACAACGCGAATCCAGTCGTACCCCGATCAACAAGTAGACTTAGACAACACCTTGGTAGCCGCGACGTTAGGCTCCTCCGTATCCACCGGGAGCACCACTGGCCAATACCAACGACGCGATTGCCACTACCGCATAAACGATCTCCCAAGTGTGCCGACGTACCGCCTTCATCCTTCGTTCCTCCCTTTCTTTGTGTGGAATGCTTGACCTCTGTTGCTCGCAGTTTACTCACAGAGACTCGCAAAACGCTCGCACGAAAGTCCCTTCTTGATCGGATAAAGGTCCCAGAGGCTCCCCCCAAAAGGTCCCCGATGAACCTGGTAAGAAGTACCATCCAGCAGTTGGGGAAGCGACAATTTGCTCGCCGGGGTGCCTGCGTGAAGGATACGTGATGCGCGTTGTGGAGAATGGTGCCTGCTCGGTCCCCTACCGGGGCGACCGGCCGGTCGCCCCGGTAGGGATCCGAGTCCCTTGAAAGCCCGACCCGCTAAACGACGCGTATTACACGCTGAAGACCCACCGCTGCAATTTGCTCGTCTCCCCGACGTGCCTCAGTTGAATATACGCACTTGCGGGCATCGAACAGTAGAGTGGCGGACCGAGGTGGCGGCCATCGCGGCCAATCGAAGATGGCAGTTATCGAGGTGGGATCAGGAGATGAATCTAGCGCGGCTTACTAGGAGAATAACTCCGCAGCATGGCGTAATACAGCTCGCGAGCCTTCGAGGACGGCTCCACGCCGAGCTCTCTCTTCAAGAAATCCGCGAATTCACGATAGTGCTTGATAGCCAGAGAAGAAGACCCCATCGCTTCATAACAACGCATAGCCTCGATATGTACCTCTTCCCTGAAAGCGTCCTTGGCCAGGATTCTCTGCAGCAGGTTCAGGCTGGCCTGGTGCTCTCCTTTGCCGACGTGAAGCCGCGCCAGCGCCGCTAGGGCGCTCAAGTAGCGCTCTTCCAGAGCCTGTTTCTTGGCCTCGGCCCAGTCCGAGTATACGTCTTCCTGGAATGGGCCCCGATAGAGGCTCACCGCCCGTCGCAAGTGCTCCATCTTGGCCTCGGTATCCTGCTCTCGCTCGGCCGCCAGGAGCTGGTTCTCGAAGTCGTGCACGTCGTAGTAATGTATGCAGGAGAGGTCGAAGCGATAGCGCCCGTTTTCGTATATCAGGCAGTCCTGAAAGAGGGCCCTTCGCAGCCGGTAAGTTGTCGAGTGAAAATTGCTGTCGCCCTTCCCCGGCGTCAGGTCGGGCCAGATGGCCTCGATCACCTGTTCTTTGCGCAACCCATTCGGGTTGGCCACGAAAAAGAAGAGCAGCTCTTTCGTCTTTTCCACCGCCCATTCCGAGCTGGTGATGAGGCGCTCGTCGAAGAACACCAGGGTCTGGCCCAGCGAATAGAGCTCCAGCGAGTGCGGGGTACCCTTGACTACCTCGCTCAATTCGGCGCTCGAAGTCACTGGAACCGGGGCAACCTCGTCCCCGCCTCGATTCATCTCATCCTCTGCGATGTATCGGGGCCCGCCTACGCGACTCAGTATGGAGGCTATCCTCTCCGGATCAACCCCCTTTGAGAGGGCGAACCGGAGCAGCGCCACCGCTCGGCGTCCGTCGATCACCAGAAACTGGTCGTAGCCGAGCTGCGAGGCCCGCTCCAGCACGGACTTCAGATATCGCAGTGATTCGTCGAACTGCTGCCGCAGGAAGAGGGCCCGAGCCAGCTGGAACTCGGCGTGAGCCAGGTCGCGGACAACCTTGGCCTGCTCCAGATGTCGGCATGCTTGCTTTAGGACGCTCGTTGCTCGCTTCAGCTCGCCTTTTTCGCACAGGACCACGCCCAGTGACGCGCTAAACAATCCCAGCTCGTAGTTCGATTGTCGCTCCTCGGCTTGATCCAGCGCCTGCCGAATTAGCTTCTCGGCGTGCCCCAGGTCCCCGAGCAGAAGATGGGTCATCCCAATCGCGTCCAGACAGTAGGACACCAGAAACGACTCCTCCACGCTCCGGGCGATCCGTAGGCCGGACTCGTAAGACTCCTGGGCCTCCTGATACCGCTGCTCATCGCGATGTACGTCGCCGGTGCTCGCCAGCACGTAACCCTCGACCCTGAGGTACCCCACTTCGCGGGCCTTGGCCAGCGCTTCCTCAAAGGTCTCCAGCGCTTTCTGGTAATGGCCGAGGTAGTATTGCACCACTCCCATCCCGTTGAGGGTGTGGCCCAGGTATCCGGAGTTGTCGACCCTCCTCCAATAGGCCGCCGCCCGCTCGTAGTGATGCGTGGCCAGCTCGGGATCCCCGCAGTTCATGTAAGCCGTGCCCAGCTCGTGATTGAGGCCCGCTATGTTGTAGAAATCGTCGATCTCCTCGGCGATGCTAAGAGCACGCTTTAGCTGCACCACTCCGACGGAGTGGTCGCCCTTCATACAGTAAGCGACCCCCAGGTTGCGGTGGGCCTGCACCGCGATCGAGTTGGCCCCTTCGCCCAGCAGCCGGATGGCCTCTTCCGACTCCTGGATCGCCTCCTGATGCTTGCCCTTGAATCTCCGGGCGATGCTTTTTAAATTGAGCGCCTTGGCCAGACTTTCCACGTCCCCGATTTGCCTCAACAGGTCGCCGGCCTCATTCAGCACCTCTATCGCCTGGTCAACCTCCCCTACCTGTAGGAGAATGGTTGCCTCGTGAATCCGTATCTCCGGGTGCGCTGCCATCGCCTGGCTGGGCAGGGCCGAAATCCAACCTCGCACCGTCTGCCATCGTCCGGACTTGAGCATGCCCTCCGCCGCGCACAGCACCACCCTGGTCGCCTCGTATGGGTTGCCGGCCATGAGGAAGTGTTGAAAGGCATCGCTCCAATCCCTCCCCTCTTCGAACGTCCTCGCCGCCGCCAGGTGCAGCGCGCGAAAACGATCTGGATTCCCCCTCTCCAGTTTCGATTGCAGGAACTCCTGAAATAGATGATGGTAGCGGAACCACGAGCCCTCGCCCTCCGTTCGCGAGATGAACAGGTTGATCTCCTCCAGCTGGGCCAGCAGCTCCCTCGAATCGCCTCTCCCCAGCAGCCGGTCGCATAGCGCCGGTGTCATCTGGCCCAGTACCGACGATTCGACCAGAAAAGTCTGCAGCTCCGGCGTCTGTTGAGCGAAGACCTCGGTGGCCAGGAAATCGAACACCGGCGCGCCCGATTCCCGCGCTCGAATCATCGTTTGGAACAATCCCTGCCACATGGAGTGCGTGGTGAGCAGAATGCCCGTGATCCAGCCCTCCGACTCCTCGGCCAGCTCTTCCGCCCGGGTTCGAGGCAGAGCCAGGTTGTAGTTTCTGCTCATTAGCCCCTGGATCTCATCGGCGTTGAACCGCAGCTCCGCCACCCCCAGCCCTGACGCTTGCCGTCGTGCCACCAACCGGGTCAGGACGATCTTGGGAATGGTGCGAGTGGCGAGAACGACGTGGCAGTGTTCCGGAAGGTAATGGATCAGCAGGTCCAGGAATTCGTTCACCGGGTGGCTGGAATCCAGCAGGTGGTAATCGTCCAGTACGATCACGAAATACTCCGGAATCGCGGCGTGCATTTCGCTAACCAACGCGCCGGCTATGGCTTTCAGCTCCTTGCTAACGTCGGTCACATTCTGGATGAGCCGTTCCGTTTGCTCGCCGAAGCTCGGGAAGCGCCGGCGAATCGAACCGATGAAGTAGCGCAAAAAGGTGGCGGGGTCGCCATCGTTTTCGTCGAGGGAGTACCAGCAGACGGGCAGGTTGGTGTCGTGAGCGAAATCCACCAGCAGGGTGGTCTTGCCGTACCCGGCGGGGGCCGAAATCAAGATCAGCCGGCGGTCGACGTTCTGGTGGAGGAACTCGACCAGCCTGGGGCGGCGCAGCACGTCGTCGCGCCTTCGAGGAACAAGTATTTTGGTCACGAAGCCCAGAGCCTGCTGAGAGTCGCTTGGCATACTCCTCCTGCATGACTGGCGGGTGCTCACGTTTCAGGCCGACGCTATGCTACCAGCAATTCGTGCTTATGTCAACGGCGCTTACATCGAGGCCGGAAGCCCGTGCCCTTGGTAGCGTTCTTGGAATATTGGAGAGCAGTAAGAGTTCAGACTTTCGTCTTGGGTCTGACTACGAGGCGGGAAGCGGGCAGTTAGGCGGTCTATTGACACGGGTTGTAGACTTGAGGCATGGATGTGGTGGTGGAAGTCGACCTCGAGAAAGATAGCCCTGACAAACTTCGTGAAGCGGTCCGACTGCTGTTGGAGCGTACTCAAGTCCTCGAAGCCCACGTTGAGGAATTGGAGACCGAGAACGAACGTCTGCGCCGAGAGAACGAGCGTTTGGGTGGGGGAGACGGTAAGAAGAAACCTCCTTCCTGGACCAAGGAAAATCGATCCAAGAAGGAGAAGAAGGAACGTAAGAAGCGAGAGAAGGGATTTGCCCGACAGCGGGATAAGGTGACTAAACAGGTCAAGCATGCCTATGCGGAATGTCCGGAATGTGGCACGCCTCTGAGCGGAGGCCGAGAGCGATCACGCCGAACAGTGATAACCCTGCCGCGCATTAGAGTACAGGTGGCCGAGCACGTAATGGTGGAGCGTAAATGCCCTCAGTGCAGGAAGGCTTTCACGCCGAAGGCGGAGATGGAGCAAGTGGCGGTAGGGCAGCAACGGGTGGGCATCTCGGTGCAGAGCGAGGTGGTGATGCTGCGAGAGGGATGCCGGATGCCGTTTGAGCTAATCCAGCGCTACTTGGAGCAGCACTGTGGGCTCCACCTGGGTGTTGGGGAACTGGTAGCGCTGGCCCAAGGTTTTGCCAAACGTGGCAAAAAGCAGTGCGAAGTCCTTAGGGACCAAATACGAGGGAGTCCGGTGGTCCACGGGGACGAGACGGGCTGGCGGGAAAATGGACAGAACGGCTACCTGTGGAGCTTCAGCACGCCACAAGTGCGGTATTTCCTGTACCGCAAAAGCCGAGGCAAAACGGTGGTGAGTGAGGTGCTCGGGAAGGAATTCGAGGGAGTGCTGGTGAGCGATTTCTATGCCAGCTACAACGTGCACCAAGGAGACCACCAGCGATGTTGGGTACATTTTCTTCGGGACATCCACGATCTGAAGGAGGCCAATCCGAAGGACGAGACAGTAGAGGGGTGGGCGGATAGCATGCGCAAAGTGTATGATCGAGCCAAGGCATATGCTGGTCCGGCCCCAGATTTGCCCGCTGTGCAGCAGAAAGCTGAGCGGCGAAAGCAGCAACTCCAATTCGAGCAGGAACTGTGGAAACTGTGTGAACCACACGTGAGGAAAGGGCTGCCGATGAGCACCTTATGCCAACGCGTGGAGAAGTTTCTGCCGGAGATGTTTATGTTTGTGGCAGACCCGCGAGTGCCAGCGGATAACAATCCGGCGGAGCGAAGTCTGCGCGGGCAGGTAATTAGCCGCAAGATCAGCGGGGGCACACGATCGGACAAAGGCAGCGAGACCAAGAGCATTTCAGCCTCGCTGTTCGGGACCTGGTTCCTGCAAGGGCGCGACCTCTACCAAGCCTGCCACGAGGTACTAACCACGCCCCTTCCAACCCCCGAGCCAACAATCTGAACTCTTACGGAGAGCAATGTCTCTTGACGAATTGATGCGCGATGAGGCTAGCTTGACAATGATGTAATACCGTGGTAGTATAGTAATACTATGCACACTGGTATGTTGCGACAAGAGGGTATTGAAATGCGCAAGCTTGAAACAACTCTTACCCAAAAAGGGCAGGTCACTATTCCCGCGGAGATTCGCTCGCTCCTGGGGCTCAAGCCCCACGATAAAGTTCGGTTTGAGATCGAGGGTGACGTGGTCAAGCTACGGCCCGCTCCTTCAAAGATTGTTCGCTGGTATGGGGCCGTAACCCCGAAGAAGAAGCCAGAAGATTTCCGCAAGCTGCGCGAGGAGTTTGAGAGAGGTGTGGCTGAAGAAGCCGATGCTGAAGGCAGGTAAGTATGAGCGTGCGTTTCCTCGACACTAACATTCTGCTTCGCTACCTGACCAAAGATGACGAAAAGAAGGCCAAGGCGGCGTTTGCTCTCCTTCAACGGGTCGAGCAGGGGAAAGAAAAAGTGGCCACCTCATCGATGGTCGTCTTCGAGACCGTGTTTACCCTGGACAAGCAGTATCGTTTCCCGCGGGGGCAAATCAGAGAAGCCATCCTGGACATCCTTTCTCTGCGCGGGCTTGAACTTCCGAACAAGGGCCTCTATGAACAAGTTTTCGATCTCTATGCCAACCGCAACATCTCGTTTGCCGATGCCTTCAATGCCGCCTATATGGCCTCCCGGGAAATGGTCGAGATTTACAGCTACGATACCGACTTCGATAAGCTGCCGGATATCAAACGGGTGGAACCGTAGGGCGCTCGCCTGAGCTTGATACCCATATTCTGAGCTTTCTGAACTCCCATTCCATCTTCAAATCCTCTCATCGGCCCCAAAAGAGAAGAGCGGATAGCGAAACTGAAAGAATGCCGGGGCCGGAAATTGACAAATCCACTAGATAGCGCTAATTACGTAATCTACGCAGACCTTCAAAGGAGCATTTTGCAGTCATGGAGAAGACTATCGGAGCATTCTCCGCCAGGCGGCAGTTTGGCAAGGTCTTGCAAGAGGTGATCGCCAGGGGCGACAGCTATGTTGTGGAGCGCCACGGCGAGCCGGTCGCCGCCGTGGTGCCCATCGAGGTCTACGAGCAATGGAAGAGGTCGCGGCGCGAGTTCTTTGACAGACTAAGGGCCATCTCGGAAAGGGCCAATCTACCGGAAGAAGAGGCTGAAAAGCTGGCCACGGAAGCGGTGAAAGCGATTCGCTAGCGGAGTTGATTGCATGAGGGTGGTCATGGACACCAACGTGGTAGTCAGCCGCTTCTTGTCTCCGAGAGGTACGCCGGCGCTCGTTTTCGAGCAATGGGTATGTGGTGCCTTTGAGCTCGTGGTGACGGAGCCGATTCTCTCGGAATACCAGAAAGCCTTGAGCTACAAGCGTGTTCAGGCCCGCCACGGGATGAGCGTGCTGGAAATCGTCGAGGTCATAGATGGCTTGCGGAGCTTCGCGGTCCTTGTGGAATCGGGGGAAACGGTTCAGGTCGTGAAAGATGACCCGGAGGACGACAAGTTTCTGGACCGTGCGCTGGCCGGGGAAGCTACTTACATCATCAGCGGCGACTCCCACCTCTTGACCTTACAGGAGTACAAGAGTATACAAATCCTCTCTCCGGCCATGTTTCTCGCCGTCTTGGAGCACCAGGGTAGGTAGAACGTCGAAATGAGTTCGGACCTCACGATATCGTGTCTTGACAGCCCATGAAGCCTAATGATATCTTATGATTGGTAGTAACAACTGCCTTGCGTGACCAATTCCTGAAAGGAGTGAGCACCATGCTGGTGAATCGCGAAACGGACTTGCTCACCATCGCTGAAGCAGCCAAGTTGTTGAAGGTGAGTGTCGTTACTATCCAGCGCTGGGTCAAGCAAGGTCGCCTGCCTGCGTACCAGCTCGGTCCACGTCAAATCCGCATCCGATGCCAGGACCTGGCGAGCGTGCTTGTCCGAGAGCATCAACTTGAGGTGAATACCGCGACTGAAGCCGAATTCATCCGGACGACTATCAGACCGCTCACCGAAGGAGAAGTGGAACAGCGCTTCGAGGCCATAAGGCGGTCTGAGGCCCTCATCAGGCGCATGCGCGCGCGCAGGGGCGATGAGCCGCTTGAGCCATCCTGGAAGCTGATTCGCGAGGCGCGAGAGCTGCGCTCCAAGCGCCATGAATAGCACCTCTATCGTGGTCGACGCCAGCACCGCCGTGAAGTGGGTAATCGACGAAGAGCACACGGACCGGGCGCGGCAGCTGCTGATCGATAACGCCCGTGTCCCAATCCTCGCCCCTCCGCACCTGGCCACCGAGGTTACCAACGCCATCTACCAGCGACTCCGCCGCCGCGACGTCACGGCGGACGAGGCAGAGGAAGCCTTAGACCGTTTTCTGGCGATCGGCGTCGAGCTCATCACACCGCCCGGCCTGTATCAGCGGGCCTTTAACTTTGCCAGGACTCATGGTCTGAAAGATGCCTATGATAGCCTGTATGTCGTGCTGGCTCAGATGGCAGAAGTGGATTTGTGGACGGACGACCGCGTCCTGCTCAAAGCCGTCGCATCACTCGCGTCCTGGGTACGTTGGATCGGGGATTACCCTTCCATAAATAGGGCGCGGAGTTAGGGCCGGCTGACGAGGCGCTCTCGGGCAAGGTAGCCTACGAAAAGCGCTAACGTGCTATAATGTCCTGGCTCAATTCATACAATGAAGTGCCCGGGTGCTATCGAGAAACGCTCTACTGTCCACAGCCGAATCGTACCGCGGTCAGCTCGTCTCCTTCTGCCAGAAGCTGATTCGAACGCCTAGCCCACCGGGGCAGGAGGGCGAGATCGCGGGGGTTATATCCCAGGAGATGAAAACCCTGGGCTTCGACGACGTTTGGATCGATCGGGCCGGCAACGTCGTCGGCGTGGTGCGCGGAAAATCGCCGGGCAAAAGGATCATCTTGAACGCCCACATGGACCACGTCGATCCCGGCGACCCCACCCGCTGGCCGGCCCCCCCGTTCGCGGCCACCATCAGGGACGGCTGCATCTGGGGACGCGGGACCATGGACTGCAAAGGACCCCTGGCCACCCAGGTCTATGCCGCCGGCGCGCTCAAGCGCTCTCAGATCGATTTCGCCGGGGAAGTTTACATAACGTGCGTGGTGATGGAAGAGGTCGGGGGATTGGGCACCCGAACCCTGGTGCAAGACCTGGCGGCCGATTTCGCCATCCTGGGGGAATCGACCCGCGACGCGCTGGCCATCGGCCATCGCGGTAGGGTGGAGGCCGTTCTGAATGTGAAAGGGAAGTCGGCCCACGCCAGCGTGCCCTCGCTGGCCGTGAACCCCCATTACGTCCTCGCTCGCTTCCTTTCCGCCCTGGAGAAGCTGCCCATGCGCTCTAGCCCGGTTTTCGGTCCCTCCACGGTCGCTCCCACCGTTTACCGCTGCGATCAGTCGAGCACTAACGTCATTCCCGGCGAGTGCGAGCTGCACCTCGACTGGCGGAACGTTCCCGGCGAAAGCGGTGGCGAGGTTGCCGCCCAGCTTCAGTCTCTGCTGCCCGGTTGTCTCATCCCTGGAACCCAGGCCTCCATCGAAATCCCGGTGGAGGAGCTGGTCAGCTATACCGGGCTCAAGATGCGCATCTCGTCCGACTTCCCGCCCTACGTCCTGTCCGAGGATCATCCCCTGGTACGCGAGTCGCTCCACGCCCTTCGCGCGGTGTTCGGCCCGGGCTTCGATACCAGGGTCTGGAACTTCGCCACCGACGGCGGGCACCTGATGGAGGCGGGCATTCCCACCGTGGGCTACGCTCCGGGAGACGACCGCCTGGCGCATACGGTGCAGGAGCACATCCGGATCGAAAACATGGTCCGGGCCCTGGCCGGAAACATGGCCCTGATTACGCGGTTAGGAGCGCTCCCATGAACCTGCTCAAGAACAGATTGCTTTGGTCGGTCGCCATCGGGCACTTTGCCATCGACGTGTTCGCCAACCTGACCCCGATGATGTTCCCGCTGCTCATGGTTTCATTCGACCTCGACTACACCCGGGTGGGGTTAGTGGCCACTATGTTCAGCACCACTTCCTCCCTCGCGCAGCCGATCTTCGGCTACCTGGCCGATAGGTTCGGAGGAAGGCTTCTGGCGCCCCTGGGCATCGTCTGGACCTCCTGTTTGATCGCCCTGGTCGGATTCGCTCCCAATTACTACGCCCTGCTGGCCATAATGTTTCTGGCGGGCCTCGGGGCGTCCGCCTTCCATCCCCAGGGGGCCATGAACGCCTCTATGATCGGCGGGGAGCGCAGGGGCAGCGCCGTATCCGTCTTTATGCTGGGCGGTAACACCGGATACTCGCTGGGACCGATGATCGGCGGCGCCCTGTTCCTGACATACGGGTTGCGAGGCACGACCCTGCTCCTCCTTCCCGGATTGGTCATGGCTGCCTGGCTCTACCGGGCCATGGCCGCCGTCGAGAGTCATCGCAAGACCGTGGTCTCCGATCCCAACGCCCTCCGGAAGCGGTCGCAGGTCGCCATCGTCGGCGTTGCCTCCCTGGTATTGATCATCATGTTGCGCTCCTGGACCCTGAGCGGCCTGAACAACTTCCTTCCGCTCTGGTACGGCAGCCTGGGTTACACGATGGGCACCGCCTCGCAGGTGCTTTTCATCATCCTGTTCGGATTGGCAGTGGGCGGCCTGGTCGGCGGATTTCTATCCGATCGGGTGGGCCGGCTGAAGGTCGTTTCTCTCTCTTTGGTCGCCGTGGCTCCGATCGTCTACCTGTTCCTGCACGTTTCCCCTCCCTTTTCTCCGCTCGCCGC
>JAMDCE010000290.1 GCA_023489135.1 Chloroflexota bacterium | reverse complement strand
GCGTCACCACGCCGTAATTGTCGCCTATTGAGACCTGGAGAACGGCGACATCAATTGTCGCGTCACCGCCAATGACTTTGGCGGGCACTTCGGTCCCGTCCGAGAGAAACACTGTGATTGACCTGCTACCTTCTATGACGTGATTGTTAGTGACGATCACCCCACGATCGATAAAGAAACCCGCCCCTTCCCCTTCAATGATGTCCGGAACCGCGCCCGGCGGCATGCCTCCCACGGTGGGGTGACGCGTCACGGTTGCTATGTGAACCACGGCGCTCTGATTTCTCTGGAATACATCTATCGTGTTCAGTTCATCCTGCATCACCAGGTTTGACTGGCCATGCGCCTGCGGAGCCTGCAACTGAGGGACCGACACCGTAAGGAACACACCAAGTACCACACCCACAAACAGGGTCAGCATTAGCAGTCTATGACGATTCATCTTCCTCACCTCTTATTTCCACCCATTCAACAACCATCTACATCTTCTGCTTGCTGCGTCGTTCTTTCAGTCATCTGGCCAAACAAATCGCAGGCGTGCCGCCTGCTGTGGCAGAAGATAGGGTTCTGGTGCTAATGCCGGCGAGGCCGGCACCAGCGCCAGAACCAAACCCCTGGGCGCCCAAAGGGCGCGACTTACTTAAGGAACGGCGCACTTACCTATCACTCATCTCTGACTTGCCACCCATCAACACCTCCCCTTCCATTCAATAGCAAGTTCAAGGCCAGCATCGGGCGTGTTGGGCATGTTTTCGAGGTCACCCCCACCCAGGGTTCAAGGCCGCATTAGGGGTTGGCACGATACTTGATGCTTCGGTACAGACGACGACCTACAGCATAATGCCAGGGATATGGCTGCCCAATGCACGGGATTCTGGGGAACGCCCGGCATTAGGCCGATAGAGCGAATAGCGACGAAAACGGCTGTAGCCACGAGAGAATTTCTGGGAGGTGAACGGTGGAGATTACTAAGGTTCGAAGACCAACGCTCGACGAGCTTGACTTGAGCCTGGGGAAGCGGGTCAGGCTCAATCGACTCCTATACCAGTTCGGCCCGGCCAACGGAACGCTACTCCTGTTGCCTATCGACCAGGGGCTGGAGCACGGGCCGAGGGACTTTTTCGCCAACCCCGAGAGCTTGAACCCGGATTATCAGCTGAGGATAGCCAAGGAAGGAGGCTACTCCGGAATTGTCTTCCACATCGGCCTGGCCGAGAAGTATATGCGCGACCATGCCGGAGAAGTGCCCCTGGTGCTCAAGGTAAACGGTAAAACGGATATCCCATCAGATAGGAACGCGTTCTCACCACAGACGGCGACGGTCGAAGACGCCGTTCGATTGGGGGCAGACGCCATCGGCTACACTCTCTACGTCGGGTCACCCTCTCAAGACCGGGATTTCATCCAGTTCACGCATATCAGAGACGAAGCCGAGAAGTTCGGCATGCCGGTGATCGTGTGGGCTTACCCGCGTGGCGAAGCCATCGAGGCCAAGGGCGGTCGCGACAGTCTCTATGCCGTGGATTACGCTGCGCGCCTCGCCAACGAGTTGGGAGCCGACATAGTCAAGATAAACGTCCCCAAGTACGACGAAGAGCAGGCGGAGAACCAGCCGGCGCCGTATCAACGGCTCAAGCTCTCGGAAGAGCAGATGGTGAGAAAAGTGGTGCAGTCGGCCGGCAAAACTCTGGTGCTCTTCTCGGGAGGAGAAAAGGTCAGCGACGAAGAGCTCCTGGCCAAAGCGAGGATGGTAATGGAAGCCGGAGCAACGGGTCTCATCTTCGGCCGCAACATGTGGCAACGGCCATTCAAAGACGCTCTGCGCATCACTCAGAGCATCAGAAGTATGCTGATGGATTTCTCGACCTGATCTGCCAGTTAGTGCTAATTGGCACAATGCCCACGCATCTAAGGGGTGGACCTTCCTGTCCACCCCTTCCTTCGGCAGTCTTTCTAAGGCCCCGCCCGGGCGGGATAGCATAGCGACTTGACCCAGCCCGTCCAGCACCTGGCCTCCGGACATTACGCTCAAGTGGAACGCGAACCATAGCTTCTACCGGGAGAGAAGCTTACTCTGGTTGGCTTCGGCCTGGGAAGTCCACAAACCCTTCTCCTTCCAGAAGCGGATGGCACCCTCGTGGTATGGAGCAGGTGGATTAGGGTCGAACATAGTTTGCTGCTTCCAATCTCGAAGCCAGGCGTGAATAGGCTGAAGCTCCTTATCGTTTTCGTAGAGCGCCTTGGTAAGCTCGTAGACGGCATCGGCGCTCAGGTGGACCGAGGCAGCAACCATAACGGGATAGCCGACAAAAGTTCCGTCGGTCTTCATAAAGCCCTCTTTCTGCTGGCGATAGACCACCGCCCCCGGCAGCCGTTTCTGCAACCGGTCGATCATCGCTTGCGGGGCTTTGTCGCCCTGCTCGGGCGGAATATCGCCGAAGTTGAGCGCACGTACACCGATGGCGGCATCGGCCTCAAGAACAGCAGGGGTGGTGGGAGAGCCACCGAAGGCGGCGTCGGCCCGACCCAAACGAAGAGCCTGTACATTCGTGGCGAAGTCGGTCACGGGTACCGTGATCACGTCGTCATAAGTGAGACCGACGGATTCGAGGGAAGCGGTCAGTATCTCCATCATCACTACATTGCCCCCGACTTCGCCGGTAACTCGCTTACCACGAAGGTCTTTGATATTCTTGATGGCGGAGTCGGCTCGGACGATGAGGACGGGATTTCCTAGGAGGTGGCCCCGCAAGACCGTGCGCAAGTTCTTGTTGGGCCGGTCGTAGCCCGGTCCACCCAGGTAGGCCCAGCCAGCATCTATCGCGTTTATCACGCCGAGCTCGAGCTCTCCAGATGTCAGCATAGGCATCCAGGCATTCGGGCCGGCAAAAGGCTTGACTATCACCTTGATTGGTGAATGGTCGCTTGCCACCTTGGCGATGCCTGCTCCGGTGGCGTTATAGCCCGTTCCGGCCGGATGGGTACCGATGGCAATGGTGCCTGGCAGAGCCTTTGGCTCCGGTTTGGCCCCGGCCTTTTCTGTCGGCCTTGCTGAGGCCTTCTCCGCCGGCTTCACCGGCGCCTGTTCGGCCGGCTTCGAGGCCGCTTTCTCCGCCGGCTTTGCCGCTGCGCTCTGGGCAGGCTTCTCAGCCGGCTGAGACGCGGCTTTTTCCGTAGCCGGCGCAGGGGGAGCGCTGGCCTGCGTGCAAGCTGCGAGCAGAAGTACGGCCAACACCAGGACCAGGGATGCGTGGAGCCAAGTTCGGTGCATTTTCTTTCCT
This sequence comes from Chloroflexota bacterium, assembly GCA_023489135.1. Next base: position 5,287 of record JAMDCE010000290.1, on the reverse strand, counting down.
CCTTCGACTGTTGGTGGTGTGCGAACCCAATCTCAATCCCTTCGGCCTCGATCGCCTCATGGGATAAGGACCGCGAAGTTCATCGGAAGACACACCAACGTGTCTAGAAGCTAGCGGCGCTGCCTTGGCTCGACGTAGAATCACCGAAACGTCTTGGAACAAGACGACTCGACTCGCCCTGGCGGCTGTGAAGTGGAATCGGAGGCGATTCTCTCGGAGAAACCCCGGCGATGGGCCGGCCCATTTCCTCACTCCAGGAGAGTACCAACGCCCCAGCATTTCGTGGAATTAGGTCGGACCTAAGTTAGCATAGCCCAAGGCCGTTGTCAATATGCAGAACTGGTCGAACCTTGGTTGACAAGCTTCTTTCGAAACAGCTATAATCGCTAAGTACGTTGCCATCAAGCAGGTGAAAGGGAACCGGTATTGGTTAAGAGAACATACCAACCGAAGCGCATCCCCCGGAAGCGGGAACACGGGTTTCTGGCCAGAATGGCGACCAGGGGTGGCCGAGCCGTTCTGAAGATGCGTAGACTGAAGGGACGAAAGAGGCTTACTGTAGTCTAAAGGGATCTCAGGCCAACGCCAAGGGAAGGATAGGGAAGGCGCAGATCGGAATCCGTCGAAACGCTTTCTAGCTTCCTTCTTTCTCGCTCTTGAGGGGGGCAAAGAGGGAGGCATGGCCCTACCAAAGCAGTTTCGCCTTACCAAAGAATCCCAGTTCAAGAAGTTACGAGACCAAGGGTTTTCGCGGGCAAATCCCTTGGTCGTGTTGTACGCCCTTCCGAATGAGACTGGACTCACGCGCATCGGCGTGACGGCCAGCAAGCGAATCGGGAGAGCAGTGATCCGCAACAGGGTGAGGCGACTGATCAAGGAGGCGTTTCGGCTGCGGCTGGGTTTGGTGCAACCAGGCTGGGATGTGCTGTTCATCGCACGGCAGCCAATTGCCACGGCCAACTTTCAAGCGGTTAGCTCGGCGGTGGATCAATTGCTGCGCCGAGCCGGTTTGTTGGAAAGGCCGCCAAGAGATGCAATTGGAGATGCGGGTAGGGAAGCCGAAAGAGGCGAGGGGACCGTCCGGTGACCGGTTCAGCACAGCGGCTGGAAGACGTTTCAAAGGAATCGCCGAAGGAATTATCGAGTGAGAATCGTAGCCATTGAATTCATAAAGCTTTACCAATCCACAATATCGAGAATTCTGCCACCTTCCTGCCGATTCTACCCTTCCTGTTCTCAGTACGCCGTCGAGGCCATTGATCGGTACGGTGCGCTACAGGGTAGCTGGATGGCCATCAGGCGTATCTTGCGCTGTCACCCCTTTCATCCCGGTGGATACGATCCCGTACGTTAGTAGAATCACGTTAGCACCTTTGTACGCTACTGCATCGCCTTGCCTGAAGTCCAACGGTGCTAAAGGAGGTTGTTGATTTTGGGCGGCTTGCTAGAGATTTGGGAACTGGGTATCGTCCATCCTTTGGCCGATGCGCTGGCGCTCCTGACCGGTTACATCGGTAACTACGGTCTGGCCATCATATTATTCACTATTGCAGTCAAGCTCGTAATGCTGCCTCTTACCATCCAGCAGCTTCGCTCGTCCAAGGCGATGATGGTGATCCAACCCAAATTGAGGGAGCTGCAGAAAAAGTACGGCAAGGACCGCGAGAAGCTGATGCAGGAGCAGATGGCCCTGTACAAGGAGCACAAGGTAAACCCGGCGGCGGGCTGCCTTCCCTTGTTGATCCAAATGCCCGTTTGGTTTGGACTCTATCAGGCGCTCATGCTCCTCAATTCCCGGGAGGGCTTCGCGGTCGGCGGGTTCCTCTGGATACCCAGCCTGGCGCATCAGGAAGGGGCGCCGTACATCCTCGCCATCTTGACCGCGGCCACGCAGTGGGTGGTCCAGCGCATGATGGCGCCGAAAACCGACGATCCCCAGCAGAAAACGATGAACCAGATGACGCAGTTCATGCCACTGATGTTCCTGGTCTTCGCCTTCCAGGTGCCGGCCGGCCTGGTTCTCTACTGGGTAACATCCAACCTGTTCACCTTTGTGCAGCAGTACTTTGCCACCGGCTGGGGTTCACTGGTGCCCGAGGGCGGCTGGGGAACGCTGGTACCCAAAATCCGGCGCCTGCTGAGACTTGAGCCGGCGAGCCAACCAGTAGCAAAGGGCGGGAGAGCGAAGGGGCCTTCCGTTGGAGTATCCTCCAATGGATCCAAATCAGCGCTCGACGGCACGAAGGTAATTGAGTCCAACGGGAAGATGAGCGCCGCGGAAGAGGAAGCGGTACAGCAGGCCAGGCGTGCGGTGGAGCCGTCAGGATCCAGGAAGAAGAAAAAGGGGCGGCGGCGATAATCCAAGCTTAGAAGATAATCCGAGGCCGGGAGATACCTGGGCTATCTTCCAAGCCTCTTTGATCTTAGGAGGACACTGTGGAAAGTCTGGAAGTTAGCGCGAAGACAGTCGACGAGGCCATTCGCCAGGCGCTAGCTATCTTGGGCAAGACCCGTGAGGAGGTAGACATCTCGGTTCTGTCTGAGGGCAGCCGGGGAATACTGGGAATCGGCGGGGAAGAGGCTCGGATTCTTGTCTCCCCTCGCCTGGATGCCGAAACAGAGAGCGTCTCGCCCGGCTCCGTGGCCGACGTGGCCAAAGAGGTACTGGAGCGCCTTCTCTCCGAGATGCACGTCGACGCAGAGGTATCGGTTCGCCAGGAGGAAGACCCCTCGGACGCCGGTGCGATCACCCTGGACATAGACGGCGGCGATCTGGGAATCCTCATCGGTCGCAGGGGCGATACTCTCAGCTCTCTGCAATTCGTGGTCAACCTGATAGTGAGCAAGAAGCTTCGTCGCTGGACGAGGGTGACGGTCGACGTCGGAGGCTATCGTCTGCGCCGCGAGGACACGCTGAAAGGATTAGCGCTGAGAATGGCCGAGCGGGTGCAGCAGACGCGGCAGCCGGTAACCCTGGAAGCTATGCCGGCCTACGAACGCCGAATAGTGCACCTGGCACTTCAAGGCAACCCGCACGCCACTACCCAGAGTATCGGCGAGGGCGAAGACCGCAAAGTGGTGATAATGCCGAGAAAGTAGGGGGGAGTATGTACATTCCCTCCTACCTGATCATCGGACACGTCACCAGGGACGTTATCGATTCCTCTTTCCGGTATGGTGGCACGGCCTGCTATTCTGCCCTGACCGCTCTGAATTTGGGCGAGCGGGTTGGGCTGGTGACCAGCGCCGCGGGGGATTTTCCATTCCACGAAGCGCTGCCCGGGATACAGGTGGTTCGCGTCCCATCACCCTCCACTACCGTATTCGCCAACATCTACTCCTGCGGCGTGAGGCAGCAGTTCATCCGGGCCGCGGCCGGCAGGATACATCCTCACAACGTGCCAAAGCCGTGGAGAAGATCGACGATCGTGCATTTGGCGCCGATAGCACAGGAGCTGGATCAGAGCCTGGCGCGGCTCTTCCCTAGTAGTCTGGTGGGGCTAACCGCTCAAGGCTGGCTTAGAGAATGGGATGCCCAAGGGCGAGTGCACGGTACTCACTGGAAAAACGCGAGTCGTGTGCTGCCTCACATCGACGTGCTGATCGTGAGCGAAGACGACATCGCGGGCGAGAGATCCGTGGCCGAGGCGTTCGCCGGCCAGGTCAGGGTGGTGGCAGTAACCCGCGGCGAGCGAGGAGCGGATGTGTTCTACCGGGGTGGAGTGTATCACTCGCCGGCCTTCAAGGCCAGGGCGATTGATACAACGGGAGCGGGAGATGCCTTCGCCACCGCCTTCCTGGTGAAGCTCCAGCGGAGCGGCGACCCGATTCAGTCGGCGAGATACGCCAACTGCGTGGCGTCTTTCGTCGTCGAAGCCGTGGGTCTGCTAGGCATCCCGCGATTGGAGCAGGTGAACAAGCGGCTAAGGGGAGAAGATTGAGGAGCCGGGATCTCACCGCTAGAGGACACAGAGATAATCAGGTAAATCTCGGGGTCTTCTGCGGTTGACTGGCCCTCTCATTACTCACTCACATCAGATATCGCCCCTCACCCCAGCCCTCTCCCCGAAGGGGAGAGGGAGTTGGCGCCCCGGTCTTCCAGGCCGGGTAGGCGAGAGGGAGCAAATCGGACTTTGCAAACAGGACCTAAACGGCCGGAACCGGCGACTGCATGGAAATGGCCCTGGTCGGGCAGATGAAGCGACAGACGTTGCAGCCGACGCACTCGGCCGGGTTCACTACCGCCTTCTTGTTCACCATCTCGATGGCGTTACACGACCCCACCTTGGCGCATTTGCCGCAGCCGTTGCACAGGGCCTCGTCGACCGCGGATACGACCGGGTCGAACTCCAGTTGAGGCGCCGTGACCAGATGCTTGAGCGCCGCCCCACGAATGGACGAGAGATCCTGGTGACCCTGACGCTCCAGGTAGGACTCCAGCTTCTCCAGCATACGGGGCATGATCTCGAACCCGTTGATGATGAGGGAGCTGCACATCTGAACGGCCGAGGAGCCGAACATCATGCTCTCCACGACGTGGTCCCACTGCTCGATGCCCCCGGAGCCTATTACGGGAATCGACACGGTCCTGGAGACCTGTGCTACGAACCGGTTGCTAACGAGGCGGCTCCACCTCCCTGTGAGACCGGAAATGTTGGCCCGCCCCTTTAGCCCGGCGGTGACCGGCCTTCCATCGTTGTAGATATCGACGTGAGGCGTAGCCACGAAGGTGGCGTGAATCTGAACGGCGTCGGCGCCCGCGTCGGCGCAGGCCCTGGCTACCTCCACCATCCGCCCGCCTTCGGAAGTGAATTTGCAGATGACGGGCACCTTCACGGCAGATTTCACCACCCTGGTCACCGCCGAAGCCACCTCGGGGTCCTGCCCCACGCTGGCACCGGCCATCACCTTGGCGGCCACCTGGCTGAAAGAGCGATCCACCAGTCCCAGGTTGGGACAGTTCATGTTGAGCTCTATCATGTCCGCCCCGGCGGCCTCCATCTTCCGGGCTATCTCACCCCATCCATCCAGGACGGCGTGCGGGCCGGACATGTTGGCGATCACCACCAGGTTGCTTTTCTCTTTAGCCTCGGAGACCATCCTCTCGCCTTCGTCGATATCCAGGCGACGGTCGCTGTGAACAATGATGCCCAGCTTAGGGTCCACGAAGAACCGGGGAGTGCCCCGGAAGGGTTGCTCGGCCATGGAGTGCTTAATGCACACGGCAGCGGCCCCGCAGTCCTCGGCCTTCTTGATCCGTCTGATATCGGAGGTCAGGGGGCTCGAA
>JAMDCE010000120.1:8239-8583 GCA_023489135.1 Chloroflexota bacterium | reverse complement strand
ATTCGGAAGATTCCTAACTCACTCTGCCCTTCGGAGGTGCCGGACCCCTTCCTCCCTTGAACATACCTCGCAGTCTGGTCTTTCTTCTCTCCACTCAAACTTAGGACTTGGCCCGTGTCATTCGGCGAGGGGTGGCGCGCAGGTGCGCGCAACCCCTATTCAATAGAAGAGCAGGGGCAATTCCGCCCGCGGGCGGAATTGCCCCTGCTCTCGTCTCAAATGGCAGGTGTAGATCGACCGGTTGGCCAGCAAACAGGGCCCGTCACCTTGAGACCGACCGGTCCTATTCGCCCTATTTGGTGCTAATCTACCGAAGGTAGAAGGTGCCGACTCAGACAGAAAGG
>JAMDCE010000120.1:0-8229 GCA_023489135.1 Chloroflexota bacterium | reverse complement strand
GAGTCGTGACCTACAACAACCCGGCTTTCTTCAGTTCTTCCAGGGTCGAGCCGAACGCATCCAAAGTGAAACGAACATCCGCCTCAGTATGGGCGCTGGAGGTAAAGCCTTCGTGTCCTCCCATGAAATCCACGCCGTGGTTCAACATACTCTGCCGGAAAGATTCCTTCAACGGCGACTTCATGCGCATCATCAACTTCACGGGATCGTAACGGCAGTGCGTGAAGTCACAATCGCTCTGGAAATCGCACTCCGAACCAAGAAGCACGTGGAAGATGGAGGACGCGCCGTATGCGCAACTCCCTTTGACTCCGGCCTCGCTGATGGCCTTGTTCATACCAGCCCGCAGTTGATCGCCCAACCGGTGAGCATACTTCTGAACTTCACCTCGCCCGACGACGTTGAGAGCGGCGATTCCTGCTGCGGCCGAGAGAGGGTTAGCGTTATAGGTTCCCTGATGGGGAGTCCGATGATATCGGTTGTGCTCGGCGTCGGAGGTAAAAGCGTAGGAATCAAAGATTTCCCGTCGTCCTACTACTGCGCCTCCGGGGAGCCCTCCGGCCACGATCTTGGCCAACGTGGTAAGATCGGGCGTGATCCCGTGATACTCTTGTACGCCACCCGGCGCAAAACGGAAACCAGTAATCACCTCGTCGAAAACAAGCACCACTTGGTGCCGCCGGGTGATCTCTCGTAGCTGCAAGAGCTGCTCTTTGTGTAGTGGCACCGTCCCAAAGGACGCGCCCGATGGCTCTAGAATCACGCAGGCAATGTCCGGATTGGCACCCAGCAACCTATCGGCCTCGTCCATATCGTTGGGCGGGGCCACCACCACCGTTTGAATAGTTGCCTCGGGAATGCCGATGGACGCGGGCACGTCATATGGCGGGGCCATGCCGGCCATAACGTAATCGTGCCAGCCGTGGAAATGGCCCTCGAATTTCATCACCTTGCTCCGGCCTGTATAGGCTCGGGAAAGACGCATGGCCATCAGGGTCGCTTCGGTGCCGGAGGAGAAGAACCTCACCGCCTCAGCGCAGGGAACCAGTTTCTTGATCAGCGCGCCCCAGCGCACCTCCAACTCGTGGCAAGCTCCCAAATGGGTTCCCTTAGCCACCTGGTTGGTCACAGCCTCGACGACGGGCTCGGCCGAATGGCCCAGGATGAGGGATCCGTGTCCCATCCAGTAGTCGACGTACTCGTTTCCATCCACATCCCATTTGCGCGATCCTTTGGCCCGATCCACATAAATCGGAAAGGGACGCGCAAAACGGCCATCGTGAGTCACGCCGCCGACGAAGACCTGCACCGCCTCTTCGTAGAGAGCTTTTGAACCTTTGTGCCGCTCGGTGTACTCCCGCTCTATTCCGGCCACCGAAGAGTCTACTACAGCCATAGCACAACCTCCTATTACATTGATTCTGGAGCGGTCATTCCCATCAGGTGCAGAGTGTTGGCGAGGACGATCTTAGCCGACTGGACCAGCTTCAGCCTGGCCCTGGTCAAAGGTAGATCGTTCCTGTCAACTACTCGGGCCACCTTGTAAAAGGAATGGAAAATGCTGGCCAAATCTACCGCGTAGAAGGGCAGACGATGCGGTTCCAGGGTGACCGCCGACAGCTCAACGATCTCCGGCAAAAGCGACATATGGCGGATCAGCCCAAGCTCTGCTTCGTCCTGAAGCAGAGAAAGGTCCGCTTCGCTGAAATCTATTTCAAGTTCCTCGGCGTACCTCAGAATGCTGGCGATTCGAGCGTGAGCGTATTGCACATAGTAGACGGGGTTCTCGTTGGACTGCTCGACGGCCAATTGCAGGTCGAAATCCATGTGGCTATCGGCCGACCGGGCCAGGAAGTTGAACCGGCAGGCATCTGGGCCAACCTCCTCCAGCACCTCCCGCAGGGTCACGATGTCACCCGTCCGCTTAGACATCTTGACGATCTTGTCTCCCCTTTTCAGGGTCACCATCTGGTGAATTATGATGGTCAAGTCATCGGGGTTGAATCCCAGGGCCCCCACGGCGGCCTTCATCCGCGGTACGTGCCCCTGGTGATCGGCTCCCCATATGTCGATTACGCGCTGGAATTTGCGGATGGCGAATTTGTCGTAGTGGTAAGCGACATCTGAGGCAAAATAGGTGGGTATTCCGTTGCTCCTGACCAGTACGTTGTCCTTGTCCTCTCCCAGGGGTGTCGAAACGAACCACGTGGCGCCCTCTTTCTCGGCAATGCATCCACGGTCGCGAAGCAGGCCGACGGCCTTCTGCACCAGGCTACTGTCAAACAGAGATTGCTCGGAGAACCAGACGTCAAAGCTGACTCCGTAGGCCTGCAGGTCTTGCCTGGCCGCGTCGGCCATGATCTGAAGACCAAGTCTCCCTAGTTCTCGTACGGCTTCGTCCGGCGGCACCTCTAGAAATCGCCGGCCCTCTCGGGCGACGATGTGCTCCGCTAAGTCCACCATATATTGGCCGGCATACCCATCTGCCGGAATCTCAGCCTGGCCGCCCAGCGCCTGGATATAGCGGGCGAACAGCGTCTGATAGAAAGCATCCATCCGGCTACCGGCGTCGTTGATGTAGTATTCTTTGGACACGCTGTACCCGCAGGCGGTCAGCACCTTGGCCAGAGTATCGCCCAGAGCGCCAGCCCGACCACTGGCCGCGTGCAACGGACCGGTGGGATTGGCGCTGACGTATTCCACCTGCACTCGTACTCCGTGCCCGAGATCGACGCCGCCATAGCAATCCCCCTCAGCAAGGATGTGTTCGACCTGAGAGATCAACCAACCCTTGCTGAGCGTCAAATTGATGAAACCGGGAGGAGCAACTTCAACCCTATCCAAAAACTCGGCCGGCGGCAGGGCCTTAGTTATCTCCCGAGCAATGGCCAGCGGGGACATTCTTGCCGCTCTCGCCAGTTTAAGGGCCACATTGCTAGCGTAATCGCCGTGGGCCTTGCTGGCGGGATGCTCGACTGTGATTTCGGGCAACGCAACCTGGGGAAGAAGGGCCGTTCGCTGCGCCTCCAGCACTGCCGCTCTCAATAATTCAACAATCTCGTCCTTAATCAAAATCCTCTCCAAAGAAAAAAGGGAGCACGAAACGATGTATCTCGCACTCTGCCTTCGAACTGTGTTCCTGTATTATACAGTCAAATCGCGTCGGAGGCTATTGATTACTTACCTCGATGAAGCATCTTCCGCATCACGGCAAACCCCGCGGCACTCGCGGCCAATAAAGCGCCGGCCCTGAACAGTGAGAGCCCTCCACGCTCTCTCCCCGCACCAGGTTGATTGGGTGGAACGTAATTTCGCATCCGCCACCAGAGCTTGATCGTCTCGGTCATCGCTCGCGACACTACCTTGAGGCTTGCCCCCGATTGCTCGCCCTCCAATCTGGGATAGTGGTTGACGCCCACCTCGAACAAGCTTCGCCTTTGGCTGATGGCCTTGGCGTGTATCTCGGTGTTAATGAGCGCTCCGGGAGACTTCAAATCCATGTTGCGGAGCACATCAGCCCGGAATATCTTGAAGCCACAGTCGATGTCCTTGACCTTAATTCCGAAAAGGATCCGAACCACCCTGTTGAACGTGGAACCGATGATGAACCGGTGGTGTGGATCGTTGCGCTTCATCCGATAACCGGCGACGATGTCGTATCTGCTAACGTAGGGGGCGAGCCTGGAAACGTCACGTATGTCAAACTGGCGATCAGAATCCATAAACATCCAGTAATCGCCGCTAGCCGCTCTGAAACCAGAAGTCAAAGCCGCGCCGTAACCACGATTGTGCGGGTGGTGAACAACCTTGACGTGCGGGTTGCCCGCGGCCACTTCGTCCGCGATGCGGGGTGTGCTGTCGTGGCTACCATCATCGACAATTATCACTTCATAGTCCCGGAAGACCTCGGGCAAGACACCACTGGCCGCCTCCACGACGGGACCAATGTTGGGCTCCTCGTTATGAGCCGGCAAGATTAGAGAGATCATCCCGTCGATCACCGTTTCCTCCGTAGGCCGCTTTTCACGACTCGAACTGGTTGGAAATCATAACGATCTCCAACCAGTTCGTCAAGGAAGCATTATTTGTAGAAGCAAGGTCCGTAGTCGTTCACCACGGGTTGGGGCTAAGGGTTAGAAAGGCTACCTAACCCCGGCCTCCCTCTGCGTTCTCAGCGTGCCTGCGCTGCCCTTCCCGATTGTGAACGCTTATTACGGCTTGCCGCACCCCTACTTGGGCATGTTCTTCAACGCGGTGTAAGCCGGCCGAAGGCTCCAGTCCCCCCGAATGATGCTCCAAGGTGCCTTCTCGTCAGAAGCCGGGACTATGGTAGAGAAATTCAAGTTCCACAGACTCATCACACCCATCCAGGGATACTCGGACACAGCCTTCTCATAGGCGCGGACGAGATACTGCGCCTGAAGGTCATCGCTGATGTACTGCCCATATTCGTAACCAGGTGCCTGGTTGGCCGTCGTCCAGCCAAACTCGGTGAGCCAGATTTGCTTGTTGCCGTCGCCGTACTGGACCATTACGTCCCTGAGGTCTTCGACTCGGCGGAAGTAGAAGCTTCGGTCATTGGACCACCCGTATGGTCCCGGATTGTCTGGCCAGAACTGGTCAGGCGAGTTACTGTTGCTCCCGGGGTGAGCCCCCAACGCATCGAAGTAGTTCTTGACCACACCGTTCTGGTATTGGTAGGTCTGACCCAGGAAGACCTTGTCATCGATGGCTACCGCGGGATCATTCACGCCCGTGGGAGTTAAGCCTCCATACAGCACGATGGCCCAAGGATCGCCGGCCTTGACCCCCGTGAAGCCTGCCTTAAGCAACTCGACGTATCGTCCAGCGTCTACGTGGCCATTGGTCTCACCGCCGGTGTTCTGCTCATTCCAGATCTCGTAGGCGGCCACTTTGCCCTGGTAGTGCGTGGCCATCGCTTGCATGAAATTACCAAGGTCGGCGGGGTCAGCCGGCATGCCGTGCCCGCCGTCGCTGGTTGCCCACGAAGGTGCTCTGGTAACGCTAAGGATCAGCTTGACTCCAGCGCCGTAAGCGTCGTTGACGACGCGATCCAACTCGCCCCAGGAGTATTGACCTCTCGAACCTTCGATGTCATACCAAGTCACCTGCTGCTTCACCCAACCGAATCCGGCGTCCTTGAGCAGGCCCAGAACGCGACCGCGATCCACATAGAACAGTTGCGCGTTCATACCGTAGCCTATGGAGGGGCCCTTCAAGGGGAAGGGGGGAGGCGTATCGGGCGAAGGGATGGGGTCGACCCGCTGCAGCAAAGAGTCTGGCAAGCTGGAAGTCCTGGCATGTTCAGAGCCCAGCAAACCCATCTCTGTCTCATACGGTCCAGGCGCAAATTCGGGATGATATTCGAAGCGAGCTCGCTCAAAATACTGCACCGTGTAGGTCTTGCCATCGGTCGGCGAGACTTCGCTGAACTCCTCGGAAAGCGGATAGCCAAACATATCCAGGCCACCGTTAGCCAGCCAGTAGTTCTTGAATCCAAAGCTGAGGCCATGTCCGGTTTGCGAGAAATACCAGCGGTCGTTGGTGCTAGTAAAGGGAGTGGTAGGCTGGAAACCCGGGTCTGTCCTCCCCTGGGTAGTGAGACTACCCAGAAGTCGGAGCTCGGTCTCGTAAGGTCCGGGAGCGAACTCGGGGTGGTACTCGAAGACGGCCCGCTCGAAAAACTGGACGGTGTAGGTCTTGCCGTCAGTAGGAGACACCTGCTGGAATTCTTCCGTAATAGGGAAGCCAAACCGGTCGAGACCGCCGTGATTATTCCAGTAGGTGAGAAAGCCGTAGATGACATTGTGACCGGTTTCGGGAAAGTATCTGACCTTCCCACTGGCTGCCATCGCCGAGCCGGCCCACGGTACAGCCGTGAAAACCAGCACTAGAGCGAATATCAAGCTGGTAATTCTTCTCATCGTTGGTTGACTCTCCTTCAAGGTATTCTGGGCTACAGCAGAAGGGGAAGCCCACGATTCTCTCCGTCTGACCACGGCTATTGCCGCCGCGGCCTCACTAGTTCTGGCAGAGACGGGCGTTGGGCGCTTGCCTCTTCGCCCTTATCCTGGTGCGCCATCACCTCCTTTGGATTCCCTCGTCGCCACTCACAGCAGTCCGGGTCCTAAGTCCAGCCTAGGCAAGCGCCACGTGCGCCTTACGAGGCAGGCGCTGGCGGTCGGCATACCTTACCATAAACAAGAGGGCCCAGCAAGAGAGCCCAGGGACTACAGGTTAGGGGTTAAGGGTTAAACGCCAAAGGATGAGAAGACATCGTAGCCTCCAATCCATAACCCATAACCCCCGCACTTCACCCATATCACACTCTCTTCGCTAGGCGGTTCAGGCGGGAGGGACGCTAACTGAATTTGGAAAGTTCGCTCTTACGACAGAGGCATCTGAATGTCTAAGGATTAACCAAGAACTTGTTCGGCCAGGCCTTGAACACGCTAGGGAATTCGTCGGTCCGAATGACCTCCCCGTCCTTGGATACCTTGCGCGTGATGGTCACCTCCAGGCCCTCCTTGGCCCATTCGACCTGCTTCTTGGTCCCCTTCTCGAGCTTGGGGTCGGTCTCATAGACGTCGGCGGGCGGGGGAGTGCGCCTGCCGATGACCGGTCCGCCCAATTCCACCTCCCACCCGGGCTTGGTGCCGTAGAAACTGACGACCAGAATGCTGTCCTCCACGGAGGTCTGGATGAGGATGTAGGCCGACGTGTTGTTCTTGAATTTGAGGTCGGCGTAGGGCTGGTAAATAGCGGCGTCGAAGCCAACTGGCTCACCCATCTGCTCGTACCAGCCAACCCGGTAAAGATGGTTGTTTCGCTCGACGGTCGGCAGGCCGCTCCAGAAGGACGCGCGCCAGGTGGTGGTGGATACCTGGCAAACGCCTCCGCCCACGTCCGGAACCGTTGCATCGGCCGCTATGGTCAAGCCTTCGACGTAGCCAGCTTCCTTGGTGATAGGGCCGATGGTGTCGTTGAAGGAGAAAACCTCGCCAGGTGGAATCACCGCGCCGTGAAGGTAGCCCGCCGCTACTTTGATGTTGGTCGCCCGAGATTCAATGGAACCCACGAAGCTGGACTTGCCTTCGCCGATAAGTTCTTTGATCCCCAGGGAGGCGACGTCTTGTGAAGAAACCGCCGGATTAGTGACCTTCACAGGTAGGGTCAGGTCGCGCGCCTCCGTGGGAAGCTGTTTGGTCAGCGCCTCTACCGTCGCCTCTTCATCCACGGTCCAGCCGTCCTGACTCTCCCATATAGGGCTCAGGCTTCCCCCGTTCCACTGAAAACGAGCGTCTCGCGGATTCCGGTTGATTTCCTTGGCGATGCGCCCGGCCAATTCATGAAGCTTATCCCGATTGAAATCGATGGTGATATGCTTCTGGCCTTTCCCTGACTCGTTCGCATTTACCTCAACCAGGCTGGCGATGTCGTTCCGCTCTAGCGTCCATTTCCGGTCGGCGTAGGTCAAGGTAAATGGCCCACCGACCGTGTTCGAGAGCACCGTCTTTGCCCTGGCCACTTCCTCGTCCGCGATCACCGGGTTTAGTGGCTCAACTCTGAGTGGGATCTTCTCAGCGGAGAGCGTCGACAGGGAGAGTCTAACCGCCTCCTCGGCCGCTGGAACATCCAGTTTCTGTCCCGGTTGAGCGGCTCGGGTGCGCACCTCCAGACTCTCGAGCCACACTACTCCTTCCACGGTGGGACGGTCTATTTCGTTGGCCACGCCAGCGAGGTATTCCTGGACTTTCTTCGGATCCATCCGTACCGATAGGGGTATGGACGCCCCGCTCTGCCAGGCCTTGGTCTTCTCGCCGAGAGATTCAGTAAATCCTCCTTGCCGCCCAACGGCTATGGCATCGCTGACGGTTGATTCCACGTCGACCTGGACTCCTATCTGATCGGGGGATGGTCTCCATTCACGCCCCTCAAACGTCAGAGTGACAGGGCTAGCGCTGTAGTTCTTCAAATGGTCTCCCAGAACCTCAATCGCTTTGTCTTTGGTTAGCCCCCCGACGTCGACGTTCAGAACGCGCACTCCCGGGTATATTCGATCGGAGTAGGCCAGGTCGAAGATCGTCAGGCCCAGACCCAACACGACCAAAACGACGACAACGGCCGTTCCAAACCCCAGGGCCATAGTCCGGCTAGGATTGCGCTTCTTAAGGGCTGGGAATACGGTGAAGGGTCTGTCCTGCATTA
>JAMDCE010000357.1 GCA_023489135.1 Chloroflexota bacterium | reverse complement strand
TTGATCTGGAACCAGGTCCGTTTTCCGCAAGGAGTGCGCATTGACAACGCCGCAATGATCGCCGCCACGAAGCTAGGTGAGCAGCGCGTAATAGCGTTGCTCGACAGGTACGGGAAGGACACGGTGATGGCCTGCATCGACGAGATGTTCGACCGTACTGAGAGGGCCGTGCGGGCGGAGATTGTCAAGATTCCCGATGGCACTTACTCGGGAGAGGCCGCGACTGACGACGACGGCACCGAACTGGATGTGCCAGTTTGGGTGCGCGCTGATGTCACAGTTACAGGCGATCATCTAACCATAGATCTCTCTCGCAGCGACAAGCAGCGCAAAGGTTTCGTCAACAGCGTTTATGCAGCGACATATGGCAATGCCATAGCAGCAGTTTGCATGACTCTCGATCCAGCCCTTGCTGACTACCACAATCAAGGCACGCAAAGGGCTATCACTGTCATCGCACCAGAGGGGCTGGTCGTCAATTGTAAGTATCCTTGCACCGTCGGGGCATCTCCCGTTAACGTTGGCAACCAGACTATGGAATCTGTGCTCGAGGCTCTCTCTAAGGCGAGGCCGGAGCGAGCGGCGGCGGCCTGGGGCAAGCACCGAGGAGACTACGTGTTCGCGGTTGATCCCCGCACCAACGAGCGCTATGTTCGAACCAGCTTCGACTACGACGGCGGCGGTGGGGCAGAGTGGGGCTACGACGGGTACCAGGGATTGAGTGCAATAACTGCTCTAGGCTCGGTCAACCGCGGCAATATCGAGGAGATGGAGACGCGCATACCGTGGCGAATGACAAAGTGGGAGTATCAGGCCGATCTCACCGGGGCCGGACGCTGGCGTGGAGGGCCAGGCATCTATTGGGAAGCTATGCACTATGGAACTGACGCGGGTATGGCCACGGGAAGTTCCGACGGCGACGAGATGCTCGGCTTCGGTGCGCTTGGTGGTGAACCATCGCCTCCATGTCGAACGTACATCAAGCGTGGCGATGAGCTGATCCGAATAAAGCCGCATCGGATGACCAAAATGAAGGACAACGACATCGTCGTGAAGTACAGCAGCGGCGGTGGTGGCGTGGGGCCGGCGTGGCAGCGGGACCCAGAAATGGTCCGTCTGGACGTGAAAAAAGAACTGGTGTCCCTCGAAGCCGCGCGCGATACGTACAAAGTCGTCTTGGACCCGGTCACGTTGGAAATCGACTGGGAGAAGACCAACGAGCTAAGGGCCGCAATGCAAGGTTAACCTGTCTGAGCCAATTTGGTAACATTTAACTGTTGCTGATCGAGCTAGCCCGTGCTAGAATCTCCACGTTGCCTTCTAGCTTCGATTCGCTTGGCAGCCAAGAGACTCGGGGGCTAGCTCAAAATCTTCAAGGAGGTCGCAATTGGGAAACGTCGATCAACTCAAGGAAAGCCTTGCAATGGCTTCTCGAATCCTCGCTAACGAGGGGCTATCTTCGGGCTTCGGGCATATCAGCGTGCGAATACCGGGCACCGATAGGTTCCTGATCCCGCGAAGCATGAGCCCGGCGCTTGTTCAGCCCGAAGATATTCTGATGTTTGACTTGAGCGGAAAAAAGCTAGAGGGTGAGCAGCAGGCCAACAGCGAGACGTGGATTCACACTTGCGTTTATCGAGTCAGAAGTGATGTAGGCTGCGTGTCTCACGTTCACCCGCCGATGACTACCTCCATAGCGTCTGCAGGCAAGGAGATAAGGCCGTTGCACAATTTCGGTTCGTTGTTCCCCGACGGTGTCCGGTTGTTCTGGAAGCCAGGGCTGATCAATACAGAGGCGTTAGGCATCGAGATGGCTGAGGCACTTGGCCAAGACAACGCTATCTTGCTTCGCGGGCACGGTGCGACGGTGGTCGGTCCTCGCATCAAGGATGCGGTCCTGTGGTCTATTTATCTCGAAGAAGCGGCGCAGATCCAGTTCAATGCTATGCTTCTTGGCTCCACGCCTTTCTATACCAGAGAGGAAGCCTTGATGATCAAGGAGCAGGTATATAGCGGTCGTTCAGTCGAGAAGGGCTGGGAATACTACGTCGAGAAACTGGCTAAGGTCGAGGGCAGAGCGTAGGCTCGCGACGAGACTCTGAAGAACCCTGCTGAGGAGCCCGATGCACTGGGCTCCTCTTCGCATGTTTTTCCACACTGCAATTGTGGCTTGCGTTCGCCAACGTGTATTCCGCCGTGCTGTTGCGTGATGAACGTTCCGGAAAAGTACGACAGCGCATGGGACGAGTTCAAGGCCGCTACTGTTTTGGCCTGATCACGTACGCTATTCCGCCGCTGTCTCGCCATATTTGCGCGAGTTGATCCCTTTTGTAAACCCGCCGCACAGTGGCGCTGTTGGGCGCAATCGGGTCGTTGACGATCACGTCACCTTGCGGCGTGAAACCGCGGACTACGATGAGGTGCCCTGTCGTCGAGTTTATGGGTGAATTATCGAGTTGCCCTGGCTGAAACCGGATACTTATGATGATTGGCCTGCCTTGAGCAATCTCGTTTTGGAGTTGCTCAAGGCTGTAAAATCGGTCGACGTAGGCGTCGAGGCCGAGCGCCCCTGCGTAGGCGGTATTCAGTGGCCAGTTGCCGAAGATGCCTGTCCGTGCATCACGGACTCCCTCATAAACGTCCTTGACTGCTTTTCCCTTGCCCCAGAAATTGAGCACCATCGCCAGGGAAGTCGGACTACATATCTCCCTGGCCACGTCGGCGCTCTGCTCCAACTGGGAATACTGAGGCACGTCCAGATCGCGTATCCATCCTTTGGCTACGTCGACTCTTGGCCCGACGAGTTGCGTGCTCGAATCTGAATACACTATTGCCGCTGATCGAAGCCGAGGACTGGTTGCAGGATTGCTCGTCGCAAACGCGATCCTGTATTGGAGTGAGTTCGCGTACGATCCGAGTTCAAGCGTGTCGATGTTGACCCTGCCCCATTCATTGCTTTGTCCGCCTACGCTCGCACCACCCGTAGCGCTCCAGGTTTCCATAGTGAACCAGGGGGATACACTGTCGCCAACGCGCACTCGCAACTGCAATTCCAGGCTTGTTCCGGCTGGCGTTTCGGCGTTCCAGGATATGACGGCGTTGTTAAACGGGAACTCGGTGAGGTGCTGTTCGGAGATCAAAGCGCCGTTCGTCACGTAGGCCCCGTCGCTTTGCCTTGCCAGTTGTATGGTGTCAGCCGCTCTCATCAGTCCCGTTGATTCCGACAACTGAATGTCCGCAGCCTGTTCTTGGAGAAGAGCGGTGTTGGCACGAGGTCCAGGCTTTACCATCGATGCTGGCGACGCAGGGGTTGACGTAGCTTTCGGAATTGCAAGAGAAATCGCTATTGATGTGGGTGTGGGAACGCTGGTGGACGTTGGGATGACGATTGCTGGTGTGCTATAGGCAGCTTCCTCGGCGCCGGAACCAGCCGCAGTCGCCGTCGGGTGACCGGGCAACGGGGGCGATGATGTGCAGCCAACTGACACCGCGAGCGCTGCACTCAACAGAATGGCGTGCAAATAATGAAGAACGTGAAACTGCAGACGCGAAATGGGCTTGCTCCAGTTTATGAGTTCTCTGAAATACAGAATGGTGAGGGTATGATGGTGAAGTTAGCTCCATTTTAACAGGCCACCCTGGGCAATGCAAGGACTTCCCAATAGTCGTCGTCAATTCATCCTTGACACAGTATCGGCTTAGCCGCTACAATGCTGCGTGCTTGTGCTATACGCATGGCACTCTCACTCAATTAAGACTGCTGCTCAGTCGGATGAGGCGACGGTCGCTGCTCTTACTGCACAAAGGCTGATAACCTGCCCGTATGTTTCTAACTAACACTACAATAATTCAGTTATGGGAGGAGCAATGTCGAATCTTCGTCTTACACTAGCCTGTGGCGACCTTCCCTATCAGTCCTCGCTCAAGGATGGCGAGATCAAACCTGAAGGAATCGAGCTTACCTATCTGCCGTTAGAGCCTGAAGAGATCTTCTGGCGTATGGTAAGGAACGAGGAGTTCGACGTATCAGAGATGTCGATGTCTTCGTATCTCGTAGATCGGACAAGTGGGAAATCGAGATTCATCGCCATCCCCGTCTTTGTATCGCGGGTCTTCCGCCACGGCTGCATTTATATCAATACTGATTCTGGCATCGAGAAGCCGAGCGACCTCGTTGGCAAGAAGGTTGGGGTGCCTGAATACCAGGTCACGGCGGCTGTGTGGATACGCGGCATTCTGCAGCACGAATACGGTGTCCCACCAGAGAAAATTCAGTGGTTCAGGGGGGGAATGGAGCAGCCTGGACGCAAGGAGAAGTTAGATATTAGACTCCCTGCAAACATCAGCTTGCACAGTATTCCCTCAGGACGCACCTTGACAGCGATGCTGGAGAGCGGGGAGCTAGATGCAGTTGCCGGCCCCCGAATACCTTCGACGTTCGGCCAGCCTTCTTCGAAGATTCGGCGGTTGATTCCTAACTATCAAGAAGTCGAGATGGATTATTTTCGTCGAAGTGGAATCTTTCCGATAATGCACACGGTAGTTATCCGCGAGGAAATCTACAGGCAGAACCGCTGGGTAGCGCAAAGCCTCTTCAAGGCTTTCTGCCAGGCCAAAGAGTATTGCTATGAGCAAATGTACGAAATCTCGGCGATCAAGTATACCCTGGCATGGCTTATTGCTGAACTGGAAAGGGAGCGGGAGTTAATGGGGCCTGATCCCTGGCCTTATGGGCTTGAGGCGAACAGAAAGACGCTGGAAACCTTGCTTCAGTATGAGGTTGAGCAAGGACTGATAGGGAAGAAGCCAGAGCTCGAAAGTCTGTTTGCAGAAACGACGCTCGAAGAGCACAAGATCTAGACTTGGCGCTGGACTGAAAACCGAATTTGTGCATCCTTAATAAAATTCGTTAGTTGACTACTTGACAACGCTCATATCCATTCGTATAATGGTCATACCATTTTACAGACCTACGTGGGTTGGTGCAATAGTTGGCCGTTACATTTACCCGAGTCAAAGTAGCTCGGGCCTCAGAGGATGTCGTCGAGCAAATTAAGGAAGCTATCTTTTCTGGTAAGTTGACGCCGGGAGATCGGCTGCCACCCGAGCGGGAGTTGGTGCGTGAGTTTGGGCTCAGCCGGGTCACTGTTCGCGAGGCGATACGGATGCTCGAGGCAGCCGGCGTCGTTCGCGTCAAGACTGGTGCCAATGGTGGTGCGTTTGTCGCCGAAGCCACGTCGCAAATTGTCACTGATTCCTTGACGACTCTACTCAGGCTGCAAAAAGCCACCATTGTTGAGCTATCTGAGGCCCGCAAGGTTGTCGAAACAGCCATCGCCGAAATGGCTGCAATTAGAGCCGATGAATATGACCTGATTGCCATGGAACAGGCTATTGAACACACGCGCCAGGCAATCGCCCACAATGCCTCTTATCCGCTGGCAAGCCTGGAGTTCCACACGGCCCTGGCGAAGGCGGCGAAAAACCGCGTACTCCTTTCGATGGTGGACTCGTTTCGCGATCCTCTGAACGAGGCTCTCGATCAGCTTGATGTGATTGAGGAGATGCCTATGGTGGCGCTGGAGCATCACAAACGGCTCTGTGACGCCATCCGCAGTCGGGATAGCGTCGCGGCACGTCGCCTGATGGAGGTCCATCTGCAGTATTTCGACGAAAAGCTGCGTGAATTGACCGAAGGCGAGAAAAACGAATCTGTCGCTGGCAAAGGCACTCAGGACTCTTAGGCCTTGCAGGAACCTCTTTTTCGCGACCCTTTTTTGCTCAGGTAATCCCAACAAAAAACGACAGGAGGTAGGGACCATGGCTAACAGCTATCTCGCGCACTTGAGAGAGACACTCGATGTGATGCGGGAGCAAGGCGAATTGCTCGTCACCAATGTGGAAACCGATCCTGCCCTTGAGGTGGCGGCAATTCAGAAGAAGCTCGACGGCGGCCCGGCTATTCTCTGGGAGAATCTGAAGGGCTATCCCAACAGGCGAATCACAAACAACCTGTTCGGCTCGCGCGAACGTGTCAGCAGAATGTTTGGCGTCGAGGATCACCGTCAATTTAAGCACAAGATCCGCGAGGCCATTCGCAATCCACTTCCGCCACGGCTAGTCGAAAATGCTCCTTGCCAGGAAGTGGTAGTCACCGGTGATGACATCGACGTCTGGCGAGATGTTCCGATGATCTCCCATACGGTCCACGATCCTTGCCGCACGCTTGGTGGTGGCAACACCCTCATCAGCGGTAAATACTTCTGGGGCGGCACGCATGTAAGCTTCAACCGCATGAACTTCCGCGGCAAAAACTTCTCCAGCCTCCAGATTTCACCAGGCTCCCACACCGACCAGGTCGCCACTGAGTGGTACAAGAAAGAGCCCATCCCTATGACGATTAACATGGGTGTGCCTCCTGCTTGTACGCTGCTGGCTGGCTCCGGATTCATGTACATGGTCTTGCCGCCAGGTTGTGATGAGCTGGGCATCGCCGGCGCAGTTCAGGGGTTCCCCGTCGATGTCGTGAAGGCCAAGACGATCGATGCCTTGTCCATAGCCAATGCCGAGATCGTGATTGAAGGCTACCTCGATACCACGCAGCACGTTTGGGAAAGCGAGATCGCCGAGAAAGAGGGCAAGCAGGGAGTATATCCATTCCACCCAGAGTGGTCTGGCTACCTCGGTCGAGCCTATCGCACCTACAAATTCCAGGTGACGGGCGTGACCTTCCGCAAGGACAGGCCCATCTACTATCCGCTGATAGTCCACAGCTTCGACGATCACTGGATCGACTGCCTCGTGCGCGAGGCTTCTTTCCTCGAACTGGCTGACAGGATCAGCCCAGGGCTGGTAACCGATACCTACATTCCTCTCGGCATGACCGACTGGGGCGGAGTTATCTTCCAGGTGAAGAAGCGACGCAAGCGAGACGAAGGCTTCCAGAAGAACATCCTCGCCGCTGCTCTGGCAGCATCCCAGGGAATGCGCCTGGCCATTGCCGTTGACCCTGACATCGACATGTACAGCGCCGAGGATGTCCTGTGGGCGATGACCACTCGCGTGGACGGCGAGAAAGATATCCAGATCGTCGCTCCCGGCGGTGTGGGACAGACGTTCCAGCCCGCAGAGCGAGCTGCTGCAGCACCTGGAGCGCAGTGGGTGCGATCTGAATCCAGGTACTCAGGTGGTATAGCCATCGACGCAACCGTTCCGTTCGAGTTCCAATGGGCCTACGAGCGCGCTCCTTACCCTGTCGAGAAGGTGGAGTTGAGCAAATTCTTCGGCAAAGAAGAGATCGAAAGAGCCTGGGCAAAGATGCCCGAGTACGCTCATTCTCTCGCCAGGATGGGTACGTAGTTCTATCTCAAGGTTCACACATAGGTCGGGACACAGTATCGTTCTCTCTGGGAATCTGCTGTGGTCGGCGGATTCCCAGAGTCGCATGGGCAAACATGATTATCAGTAAGGAGGAACCTGGAGAATGCCCGAAAGTGATCTCAGGACCTGGCTGCGACGGGTAGATGAACTCGGTGAGCTACGCCGCGTCGATGGCGCCAGTGCCGAAGAAGATATTGGAATGGCAACCGAGTTACTTCACCACACCGATGGGGCGCCGGCCGTTATCTTCGACAACATCCCTGGCTATCGTCCTGGATTCAGAGTACTGGTGAATAACTTCGGCAACCTGCGTCGCATTGCCCTTACACTTGGCCTCAATTTGAATGCCAGCTCGCAAGATCTCATCGCCGAATGGCGCGACAAGGTTCGCAATCTTAAGCTGGTCCCACCTCAGGTCGTCAGCGATGGGCCTGTTTTGGAGAACGTTCAGACGGGAGACGACGTAAACGTCGTCCAATTCCCCACACCTGTATGGCACGAAGCTGATGCTGGCCGCTACATCGGTACTGGAAGCTGCGACGTTACAAGGGACCCTGACGAAGGGTGGGTCAACCTTGGCACCTACCGAGTAATGGTACACGATGCCAAGAGAGTTGGCTTCTACATTTCCCCAGGCAAGCACGGTAGGATCCACCGCGAGAAATACTTCTCGCGCGGCGAGCCGTGCCCCGTGGCGGTTGTTATTGGTGTGCCTCCTGCCCTTTATCTGGCGTCCTGTACTGAAATACCGTATGGCGTCAGCGAGTATGATTGGGCTGGCGCAGTGGCCGGCGAGCCAATGCGCGTTTTCGAGGGCAAAGTTACAGGCTTGCCATTGCCCGCCGACGCAGAAATCATTCTCGAAGGCTACGCTTATCCACAGAACAGCCTGCTTGAAGGTCCTTTCGGTGAATGGACAGGATACTATGCCAGCGCCAGCCGTGAGGAACCCGTGCTCGACGTGAAAGCGGTTTACTACCGTAACGATCCCATAATCTTCGGTTCGCCTCCGAACAGGCCTCCCGATGAGCAAGCTCGATACCGCGCCTTTATGCGCTCGTCGATGTTGCGCGAGGACGTGGAGAAGGCTGGCGTGCCGGACGTGACAGGAGTATGGTGCCACGCTGTGGGCGGTGCCCGATTGCTGGTCGCAATCAGCATCAAGCAGCGCTATCCCGGCCATGCGCGACAGGCGGGACACGTTGCTGCAATGTGCCACGCGGGGGCCTACCT
>JAMDCE010000525.1 GCA_023489135.1 Chloroflexota bacterium | reverse complement strand
CTAGTATTTAGAAGGCCAGGCACAAGTGCCTGGCCGACGAGCTTAGGCAGGCTTATGGGGAACCGTCTGGCGGTTGGGCCTCTCGGCTTACTTTGCCATATGGTCCGAGAAAGGAAGTGACTGGAATGGTCACTCAAATGGAAAGCCTGAAGAAGCGACTGGAACAGGAACGCGATCGGCTTCGCCGAGAGATCAGCGACCTGGAAGGGCAGATTCCCGATCGTTCTAGAGGGCAGAGCGAAGGGGATACCTACGGGAATCACCTGGCCGACGAAGCCAGCGACACCTTCGAGCAGGAGAAGATGGCAGCGTTGGAGGCTCATTTGCGCGGAACGCTCTCCAGCGTCGAGTACGCCTTGCACAAGCTGGAGACTGGAGCCTACGGGGTCTGCGAACGATGCGGCCGGCCGATCACCGAGGCCCGCTTGGAAGCCCTCCCGATGGCAACGCTGTGCATCGACTGCAAGGCGCGTGAGGAGAAAGAGACTCAGCGACGGTAGGCGCGCATCGAGGAGCTGCTTCCCCAAGCTGATGAAAAGGATCCGGGCGAACGGTCACAAGGATGGGATGGGGGCACGAGCGAAGTGAGTGCGATCAGATGGATAAGGCAGCGAGGAGCCTTACTGCTTACCACAGCGGCGGTCGTGTTTGTTCTTGACCAGGTGACCAAGTACCTGGCCACGATCCTTCTGGGGCCCACCGGCCCGATGGAAAGGCTCGACATCTTGGGTTCCTGGCTCAGGTTCGATTACGTGACCAACTCCGGTGCCGCCTTCGGCTTCCTTCAGGACAGGACCCTGTTCTTCTCCATAGTTGCCTTTCTGGCAATCCCTGTCCTCCTGGTGTTCTATAACAACCTGCCCAAAGAGAGCCTCATCCCGCGACTGTGCATCGGGTTGCTGCTCGGGGGAACGGTGGGGAACCTGGCCGATAGAGTACGCTTCGGTTACGTAGTCGATTTTATCGATGCTGGAGTGGGCCATCTTCGCTGGCCTACCTTCAACGTGGCCGATAGCGCTTTCGTTGTTGGCGTGTTTATCCTGGCTTTCCATCTGCTCCTGAGCGCCGATAAGACCGACAAACGCGGCGCAACCTCACAGAACTGAACGCGCTCGGATCGCCTTCAGTAACGTGCTTACGTATCCCTCTGTGACATAGATGCAACCTATCAATCAGCAACGAGCCCGGGCGAGTCGGCAGGACTCGCTGGAGATGGTCGTTCCCGAAGCCCAGGCCGGTCAGAGACTGGACCGATTCGTGGCAGAGGGTTCTCCTGAGCTATCCCGCGCCCACGTGCAGAAGCTGATCGAGTCCGGGGCCATTACCGTAGACGGCAAGGCGGCTAAGCCAGCGACCAGGCTATCGGCGGGGGCCGTGGTTCGGGTTGCGATTCCCCCGGCCAAGCCGTCGACCCTCGCCGCCGAGCCGATTCCACTCGTGGTGGTCTACGAGGATGACGATCTGCTGGTGATAGATAAGCCTCCCGGCCTGGTGGTTCACCCGGCCCCAGGGCATCCCACCGGCACGTTGGTAAACGCCCTGCTGGCACGGTATCCTAACCTGATGATATCCGACACGCTCCGCCCCGGCATAGTCCACCGGTTGGACAAAGATACCTCCGGACTCATGGTCGTGGCCAAGAACGATCGCGCCTTCGCCAGCCTGGTGGAGCAGATGAAGAAGGGCCTGGTGGTCAAGGAGTATCTGGCTCTGGTGAAAGGGCAATTCGGGATAAAGAAAGGAATCATCCAGGGCCCGATTGGGAGGGATCCTCGGAATCGCAAGATGATGGCGGTGGTACCGGGCGGCAAGCCGGCAAGCACGTATTACGAGGTCCTGGCGGAATTGGACGGCTACACCCTGGTCCGGGCGCGACTGCACACCGGACGCACGCATCAGATAAGGGTTCACTTCGCTTCGGTCGGGCATCCTGTGGTGGGGGATTCGGTCTACGGTCCTGGCAAGTCGGGGCTACCGATCAGCCGGCAGTTTCTGCATGCGCATCGGCTCTCGTTCAAGCTTCCCTCCAGTGGCCGGGAAGTTGAATTCGAGTCTCCGCTGCCGGCCGATCTGCAACGCGTGCTGGATGTCCTGGGCGGCTTACAGCATGTTGATGAAGTTGTACAGTGAGGTCACGATGCTGTTGCCCATCAGCCCCAGGGCGGTTAAGATCGTCAATGCCATGAGGGACAGGAGCACGGCGTACTCCACCATCCCCTGGCCCTCTTCCCTGAACAGGGTTAACGCCTTCACGGTCTTACCTCGCTTGATTAGCAATGAATGAGTACCGCGTAACCGGAAAATTAGGATGATTGGCAAGAACACGATACCATCTGGCTACTCGCGGCACAATGAGAACAAAGTC
Organism: Chloroflexota bacterium; assembly: GCA_023489135.1. The sequence continues at coordinate 6,309 of JAMDCE010000525.1, read as the reverse complement.
CCAGGCGGGCCTGACCCAAAGGTACGAGCCCTTGTGGCGACGGGCTAGGCAGTCGGGTGTGGCAAGGTGGCCATCGCTATGGGCAAGACGCTCTCTTCTCGCCTGCCGGCGGTTTGCTTGAAGTGCTCCTGTTCAGGTAAAATGCAGGTTGAAGCTGTTTAGCAGGGTGCGTAAAGAATCAGGTGCAAGCCTGTGGGCCCTTCGGTTCAGGAGGAACATCAATAGTGTCATGGAATGAAAAGGTTAGAGTAAGAATGGCTCCCAGTCCTACGGGGCCTCTTCACGTAGGGGGAGCGCGGACGGCGCTTTTCAACTGGCTATTTGCTCGGGCCAACCAGGGCGTGTTCGTGCTGCGCATTGAGGACACCGATCGATTGCGCTCAACCCTGGAGTTCGAGAAGAATATTCTGGATTCACTGCACTGGCTCGGACTGGAATGGGATGAAGGGCCGGAGGTGGAAGGCCCCTACGCTCCCTACTACCAAATGCGGCGCCTCGATACTTACACGCAAGCCGTCGAGAAGCTGCTGGCATCCGGCCACGCCTACTACTGCTACTGCGCCCCCGAGGAGCTCGAGGCCGAGCGGGAAGCGGCGCGGCGGACCAAGGTCGCCTACCGCTATTCTCGTCGCTGCCAAAGCTTGACTCCCGAGCAGCGGCGAGAGCTCGACGCTCAGGGCCGGAAGCCGGTGATCAGGTTCGCCATGCCTACCACCGGCACGGTGTCGTTCGACGACCTCATTCGCGGCCACATCGAGTTTAATAACTCGGAGCTGGACGATCTGGTCATCGTCAAGAGCGATGGGATTCCCACCTACAACTTCGCGGCGGTGGTCGACGACTCCACCATGCGCATTACCCACGTGATCCGAGGCGAGGACCACATATCCAACACGCCCAAGCAGATCAATATCTATCGAGCGCTGGGCGAGTCAATCCCGCTCTTCGGCCACCTGCCGATGATCCTGGGCCCCGATCGTTCCAAGCTATCCAAGCGGCACGGCGCCGCGTCCATAACGGAGTATGCCGATGCCGGCTATCTCCCCGAGGCTATGGTCAACTATCTGGCTCTGCTGGGATGGTCGTTCGATGACAAAAGGGAGATCTTCTCCAAAGAGGAGCTGGCTCAAGCGTTCACCATAGAGCGCGTAGGCAAGACCGGGGCCATCTTTAACATCGAAAAGCTGGATTGGATGAACGGCTACTACCTTCGGCAGCTGAGCCTGGACGATCTTTATCGGCGGTCGCTCCCGTTCCTCCAACGGGCTGAGCTGGTGGGCGAGAACGTTAGCCTGGAAGAAGGCAATTACATTCGCAGCGTCTTGGTGCTGCTGCAGGAGCGGCTCAAGCGACTGGGAGAGCTGCCTGAGCTGGTAGATTTCTTCTTCAAAGCTGATCTTCTCTACGATCCGGTGCTGCTGGTGCCCAAGGGGCTCACGCCGGCCGAGACCCTGGCGGCGCTCCTGCAGGCCAAGGAAAGGATCGAGGCGGTCGCTCGATTTGACGTGGCCGAACTGGAGCACTCGCTGCGCGAGCTGGCCGAAGACCTGGGGATGAAAACCGGCCAGCTTTTCGGGGCCCTCAGGGTTGCCATCACGGGCAGAACCGTTGCCCCTCCGCTGTTTCAGACGATGTGCGCTTTAGGAAAGGACAGAACGCTGGCCAGAATAGATAAAGCCGTTGGCTTGCTCGACGAGCTGGTCCGCTCGGCAGCTTGAGCGTAGCCAAGAACCGTTGGGAGGTCGCCATGGCCGTTTCATTCCGCAAGGATATTCTTGAGGCTAAGCTGCTCAATCCATTGAAGAATTTCGCTCTGGACACCAAGATCGCCGAAGTGAGGTACGATCCCCTCACCGGCCGAACCTGTCGCATCATCGAGCGGTTCAATCCTCCCGTTCCCAGCAAGCCGGATATCACTCCGCTCATCGAAAAAAGCCGAAACTGCTTCTTCTGCGCCGAGAAGGTGGAGAAGGTCACGCCCAAGATCCGTCCCGAGATATCCTCGGAGGAACGGATCAAGGTTGGGGAGGCCATCCTTTTCCCCAACCTGACCGCCTATGGCCAATACAGCGGGGTGTGCATCTACTCCAAGGAGCATTTCACAGAGCTGGGCGACCTGACCCCCGAGCTGGTGGCCAACAATCTGAAGGCCAACCGTCGGTACCTACGGATGGTGGCGGACTACGACCCATCGGTAGAGTTCTGCTCCATCAACGCCAACTACCTGCCTCCGGCGGGCAGCTCTATCTTCCATCCTCACACTCAGAGCACCATCGATCCGCTGCCGACTAACCTGCAGCGGGAGCTGGTAGACTGCAGCCAGGCGTACTACGCCGAGAACAGGTCCGTGTACTGGCTGGACCTGATCGCCGCGGAGAGAGAGCAGGGCGAGCGCTACCTTGGCACGATCGGCGGCACCGCCTGGCTGGTCTCTTTTGCCCCGCTGGGCTTCCACGAAGTCCAGGGCATAGTGTCGAGCCAGTCTTCGCTGGCTCAAATGGACGATTCCGACCTGGATGACTTGGCCGTGGGGATTTCCAAAGCGCTCAAGTATTACGCCGACCAGAACTTCAACTCCTTTAACCTGGCCATCTACTCCGGGCCAATCAGGGGTAGCGAGAGCTTTCGCGTGAACCTGCGTCTGGTCAGCCGCTCTAACCTGGAGCCGTACTACCGCAGCGATGCCACTTACTTCGAGCGCCTGCACCTGGAGGCCATGGTGGACCGGCAGCCGGAGGACATCGCGTCGGATCTGCGCAAGTATTTCGAATAGCTGGGAGATACATGTATTCTGCCAGGCGGACAGAGGGATTCACAGAATCGGTCATTCGCGAGATGACGCGGCTGAGCCAGGAGTACGGGGCCATTAATCTCGCCCAGGGTTTCCCCGACTTCCCCGCGCCGCCAGAGCTGAAGGACGCCGCGGCCAGAGCTATCCTCGACGACCACAACCAGTACTCGATCACCTGGGGCTCGCTTCGGCTCCGAGAGGCCATCGCAGCCAAGGTCAAATGGGCCAACGGCATCGATGCGGACCCCGGCCACGAGATTACCGTCACCTGCGGAGCGAGCGAAGCGATGATGTCGGCGCTTCTGAGCATGGTCAATCCCGGTGACGAGGTCGTCGTCTTCGAGCCCTACTACGAGAACTACCTGCCCGGGGTGACGATGGCCTCCGGGAAGGCCGTGTTCGTGCCGCTGGAGGAGCCTGATTTCCGATTCGATCCCCAGCGTCTGCGGCGGGCCTTCTCTCATCGCACGAAGGCAATCATCGTCAACACGCCCAACAATCCCACCGGTCGGGTTTTCTCGCACGAGGAACTGCGGGCCATAGCGGAGCTCTGCCAGGAGTTCGACGCCGTGGCGATCACCGACGAGATCTACGAGCATATAACCTTCGATGGCCACCGGCACATCAGCCTGGCCTCGCTGCCGGGGATGCGAGAGCGCACCATTACCGTCAATGCCCTTTCCAAAAGCTACAGCGTCACCGGGTGGCGCGTCGGCTATGCCATCGCTGCCCCGGGTCTAACCAACGCCTTGCGCAAAGTACACGACTACCTGACCGTCTGTGCTCCGTCTCCACTGCAGGAAGCCGCGATAACGGCGCTCAACCTTCCCCCCGGCTACTACGCATACCTGCGCTCCTCCTATGCCCATCGCAGACAGATCCTCCTCGATGCGCTCCGAGAGGCTGGTTTCCTCTGCCACGAGCCGCAGGGGGCCTACTACATCATGACCGACTTCGGTGGAATCAGCGACCTGGACGACGTGGAGTTCGCCCATCAGCTGGTCAAAGAGGTCGGGGTGGCGGCCGTTCCGGGCACCAGCTTCTACCAGCACAAGAAGCGGGGACGAAAGAAGCTGCGCTTCTCGTTCCCCAAGCGCGACGAGACGCTGCAGGAAGTGAGGAGGCGTCTCCTCGGGATTGGCGCCCTGTCCGCGTTGCAATAAATCGGATCCTATGCTAAACTTATCAGCGTACTGGGGGATCGTCTAGCGGTAGGACAGCAGACTCTGGAACATTCCTCTCCAATTTTCCCCTTATTTGACAAGCCGTTTTCCGTACCTACAACATTCTTACAACGTTTGAGGTATGGGAATGGCGAGACACCGCAACTATGCTGGTTCCGTCGTAAAGCGCAAAGACGGTACTTGGCAAGCCAGTTTACAGGTCAACAACAGGCGCAGCACCGTTTACGCTAAAACCAAACAAGATGCTACACAGAAACTTGAAGAAATCAAACGTGCCGCACTACTATATCACGACTTGCCTCAAAGCCACACTCTCCACACCCTATTAGATAGGTTCTTGCAAATCGGGCAGACAAACTGGAAATCCAGAACGATTAAAGAACACGGCAAAATAGTCGCTGTGATTAAGCGTGAGATAACTGACTGCAACTTAGACAGGGTTACACCGAACAGGCTGCAATCGTTGTACCTCACTCTAAGGCCACGTACCGCGCTATATGTTCACCAGGTACTACACCGTGCTTTTGCTCTGGCAGTCAAATGGGGTTGGACATTCTCAAATCCTTGTGACCGAGTAGATAGGCGAAGTTACAAGAGAGCAGAGAAGCAACTGTGGACGGTCGAGCAATGCAAATATTTCTTGGAGCAAGCCAGAGGAAGCCATTGGTTTCCCTTCTTCGTCACTGCACTGCTGACAGGTTGTAGATTTGGAGAACTAGCAGCATTACGGTGGAGTGACCTTAGTTTAGAACGGCACACAATCACCATCGAACGTAACCTACAGAAAATAGACGGTCAGGTGATAGAGGAAACGCCAAAGACCAAGGCAGGCAGGCGTAATGTTCACGTTGGCGAAATGGTGACGAATGTTCTTGAACAACAGAGAATACAACAGGCGGAGTGGCAACTTCAATCGTCTGATTGGCAAGACACGAAGAACAGGATATTCACTAACCGTGAGGGTGTGGCTTTGAACGAAAGTGCAGCCGTTAGAGCACTGCACCGACTATGCCGAAGATATGAATTGCCGAACATCAATGTTCACAGTCTGCGTCACCTACACGCTTCACTGGCACTACAAGCTGGTGCACCCTTGGCATTAGTCTCACAACAGCTTGGGCACGCCAACGTCAATATCACCACCAGCATCTACACTCACGCCACAGGGGATGGTGGTCTGGTGGCAGAAGCATTGAATCGAGTGTTGGAGGGATAGACAAAATATGTTGGAGATGGAGTGAGCATCAGGGTGACGCCGATAAGCAAGCAGCAGACGCATTAGAGTAGGCGTTAAAACTAAACAATAGTCAGCTTATCGCCATATTTAGAGAAGAAATCAAACACGGAATCAGACATTCTAATCACATAACCGTTCGATTGAACGTCATTTTGCAAACGTATATAATATCTTTCGGAACAAAGATTCTGCTTTTCCAGGACGAATCTTATGGAAACGGCAATCGGGATAATTCTCGGTGGCATTATCACCATACTAACAACTATCTCAGTGGAAAACTTACGTAAACGAAGACTAGCTTTACAGATTGGTTCCCCTGCGGATGGAAATTATCAGAATCGTCCAGCAAGGAAAGCCAGATTTCTTCACGTCAAAGTATTGAATAAGTCTTTGCCCTGGTGGGCCAAATGGATGTCGAGAAGTGCAGCAATTCAGTGCCACGGAACGATTTCTTTTCATCACCTTGACGATGGGCAAGACGTTTTTGGAAGGGCAATGGCAATTCGTTGGTCCGGTTCACCCGAACCAGTTCCTTCAATCATCAACATCGATGGTCGGCAAGGCTTTCTAATTGACCCTTCGCGATTCGCGATTGAACAAAGATGGGACATTTTCCCTGGCGAGTCCACCGATATCGACGTTGCGAGTCGATTCGATGATGAAGAAGAATGCTACGGATGGAGCAACGAGAACTACCTCATTGAACCTCAATGGAGGAATCCCCGTTGGAAATTGTCACGGGGACGTTACCTTGTGAAAATCACAGTAGTGTCAGCAGGAGAGAGATGTACAGAAGTATTTCGTCTCATCAATGATGTTCCCCAAGATGCTTTTCGACTTGAACCTCACCAACAATCCGACCACGTGCAATGAACAAGTTCTTTTCGATAGTTTCTAGTAGAGCCATAACCATTAACGGGCAACCCTTGTTCACTTCCCACTTCTCCCGCAATGTCTTGAATTATGGTGCATAGACTCAGTACTCCGCTAACGCCAGTTTGCTAGGAATGCAGTAATGTCTTTGGTTGGTTGTATTCGATGTCGGCTGCTGGATCGCGATGATGATGCCGTAGATCGTCTGCACTGCCAGGGTCAAG
>JAMDCE010000628.1 GCA_023489135.1 Chloroflexota bacterium | reverse complement strand
ATACGCCGTCAGGAAGTTCGTGGAGCTTTCCGTTGGAATAGATGTAGGTTTTCTTCTTGTCGTCATCGCTTGGGAACAGATGGTCGCTGATTCCCAACCGCGCAGCCATCTGCGCCATCCACGGCTTCTCGGTGAGGTAGCAGTCTGGACCACCATCGACGATGAACCCATCGACTTTCTCAGTCCAGATCTTACCGCCCACTCGGTTATCTTTTTCCAGGAGGACCCAGTCGATTTGCTGCCCCTCATCCGCCGCGCGTTTCAGAGCGTACGCCGCTGCCAACCCCGCGGCTCCGGCGCCAATGACCACGACACGCCTCACGATGCTGCCCTCTCTTCTGAAACGATGAGGTGCGGTCGTGCTACGGCGGCCAGCGCCTCGATAAACGATTTCGATGCGTTCAGCGCCCCAGCCCTGACAAACTCCAGTCCTAGCTCTCTTGCTCTCCCTGCGATCGCAACGTCGATGTCATACAATGTTTCGACGTGATCGCAAGTGAATCCGATAGGTACGAGGAGAACTCGGCTTCTGCCCTTCGCAGCTAACTCTTGCAAAACATCCTCAACTTGAGGCTCCAGCCATTTACCTGCGCCCATCCCTCGGCTCTGGAAGGCAAGGCGCCAATCGTGAGAAGGTATGCGCTGCAGAACGCCGGCGATAGTGGCCTGCAATTGCTCGACGTAAGGGTCTCCATCTTCCACGTGTTCGACAGGAAGACTATGGGCACTGAACACGATGGTGACGTCCTTTGGGCTAGAAAACGAGGAAAGAGCCTGTTTGGTCAGATCGGCAATGCCGTCGACGAAGTGCGGTTCGGCGTAGTAATCATTCCCCTGCACGGTCTCGACGCCGTTTTCCTTCCCCGCGGCAAGCAATTCATCAGCGTAGGCGCTGCTGGTCACACGCGCCCGCTGTGGCGAGAGACTGATGCCGATCACTCGCTTGCAGCCGTTCTTTGCAAGCTCACGAACTGCACTAGATATTGACGGATCCGCGTATTTGAAGGCCGCTCGCACCACAGGGGCTCCGTCCCGGGCCAACTCCTGCTCCAGCGCCTGAGCCTGAGCGCGGACGATTCCAGGCAGGGGCGAGCCGCCACCGATCACCCGATATCGCTCAGCAACGCGCTCGACCACCTGCGGCGCAGGCTGTCGGCCTATTAGCCTCGCCATAAATGGCCCAACCTGCTCCAGCGTTTCAGGCCCACCGAAGGCCATTAGTAACACGGCTGTCTCTCGACTGGTTCTCAGAGACGTGTGGTCTGAGTCGCTCATGTCAAGGCCTCTCGCGGATCTCGGCGCTGATGTCGTGAACAGCCTCGGCCAAGGCCTTCACGTGATGCACAGGGGTATCTTTATGCAGACCGTGACCGAGATTGAAGATATGCCCGGGGCGCTTGCCTACGCGGACCAGGATGTCCCGCGTCTTTTCCCTTATGACATCTGGTCCGGCAAACAACGCCATTGGATCTAGATTCCCCTGCACAGCCACGTCATCTCCAAGGCGTGCGATAGCCGTATCGATCTCAATGCGCCAATCCAGGCCGATGACGTCGCCACCAGCTTGCTTCACTAGCTCGATCATCGCCCCTGCCTGGTTGGCAAAGTGAATGTGTGGCACGCTTCTGTTAAGGTTGGCGAAAACTTTGGCGGAATGTGGCATCACGTACTCGCGGTAGTCCTGTGGTGAAAGGTTCCCCACCCAACTGTCGAAGAGCTGCACTGCCTGGGCACCAGCCTCAATCTGAGAGTTAAGGTAGACGGTCACCACATCGGCCAGTTTATCCATGAGCGCATGCCAGGCTTTAGGATCGTTATACATCAGCGTCTTGCACTGCCGATAGACGCGCGTGCCTCCGCCCTCTATCACATAGCTTGCCAAAATGAGCGGGACGCGACCATGGAGCTCTTTTCGTACGAGTTTGATCGCTTCCAGAACAAAGCCGCAGTCCTCGGGCTCTATCACTCGCAGGTGGTCGACGTCGGCCTTGCTTTGCACTGGATTGTGGATGACTGGTCCTTCGTCCTTAGCGAACTCTATGGCCAGTCCCATTGGCTCCAGAGGCAGTAATATGTCGGCAAACAATATGGCGGCGTCGACGCCAAGCTTATCCACCGGCTGAAGGGTTACCTCGCAGGCAAGCTCTGGTGTCTTACACATCTCGAGGAAGGAATGCTGGGCGCGGATCGCGCGATATTCAGCCAGATATCGTCCTGCCTGGCGCATCAGCCAGATGGGGGTTCGATCCACAGGTTCGCGCCTGCACGCCCTAAGGAATCGGTTATTGAGGAATCGGTCATCTAGAGCCATAACCACAAGGTCCCCTTTCACAGGTAACGGCGTATCCATTTCGTTGTGTCAACCGTCGAAATCATATCAAACTGACGTTGTGCAGGTCAATGTTGGTTGTCAGTTCACATTGTATCTGAAGGCTGAATTAGCTATAATGACGCTTGATTGTGCTGCTCTGATGCGCCACAATTATGCAATCCATCCGACCTCGCCTCGCGTTGCTGAACTGGCGTGGAAAATGGGGTGAGCATTGGACCCGCTTCAATTCTTCCTAATAGTGTTGCTAGGTTCCATAATTGCTGGAGTACTGGGAGCGCTGCTCGGGCTTGGTGGTGGTATTATCATCATCCCTATGCTCACGCTGGCTCTGGGTGTGGATATCCACTATGCCATTGGCGCTAGCATCGTTTCCGTCATCGCCACTTCCAGTGGCGCAGCGGCGGCATACGTGCGTGATAGGATCACCAACCTGAGGATCGGCATGCTGCTAGAGATCACGACAACTACAGGAGCGGTCAGTGGCGCCTTCATCGCCGGGCTTATCAGTGTGAAGGTCCTTTACATAGTATTCGCAGTACTGTTGGCATACTCAGCGGTGGCGATGTTCAGAAAGCAGCACGATGAGCTGCCACCTGGTGTGCAGGCCCATCCCTGGGCTCGCCGTCTGCGATTGTCCGGGGCTTATTCTGATGCGATGCAAGGTAAAGTGGTTGCCTACGACGTCGCCGGCGTGCCGCTGGCGCTGGCGTTGATGTACGTAGCGGGAACAGTCTCGGGTCTCCTTGGCATTGGTGGCGGCGTACTGAAGGTGCCGGCGATGGATATGGCGATGAAGCTGCCGATGAAGGTATCTACCGCCACCAGTAACTTTATGATCGGGGTCACAGCAGCGGCAAGCGCCGGCGTCTATTTCGCTCGGGGTGACATAGTTCCTTTCATCGCAGGCCCAGTAGCTATGGGAGTGCTCATTGGCGCCACTCTTGGCACCCATCTTATGATACGTCTGAACAACAGGTCGATCCGACAAGTATTTGTGGTGGTTCTAATTGCCGTCGCGGTTCAAATGGCGGCCAGGGGACTGGGGATAGGTTTGAGTTGAATGGATAGGCAGCAAGTTGGACCGTTTGACAGGCAACCATCAATAGGTGACCAAGATAGCAGCCGTGAACAATCCAATGATCCAGCGCTACTTGCAATTGCTGGCAGCGACCTGGAAGGGCGGAAAACGCAAATGGAGGAGGTGTTGGGAGCGGTACTCCGCTATGGGGTGGCGGTCAGCTTCATCATCCTTGCTGTAGGGGTAGCTGGATTGCTCTTTTCGCTACACGCCAGCCGAGGCAGAGCCTCGCTGTCTTCCTTGATTCCATCCGCTTCGGACAACGTTGTCATAATGCGTTCGCTTTCGGACGTGTTCAGCCACCTGCTCCGCAGAGATGCCAACGCAGTCGTCGCCCTCGGTCTAATCGTGCTCATGATCACTCCAATCGTGCGCGTAGTCGTCTCAGCTCTACTTTTCTTCCTGGAACGGGACCGACTCTACGTCGCCATTACTCTCTTCGTGCTGGCCGTCCTCGCCGTGAGCTACCTGATCGGCGCCGCTTAATCTGACAAGCCCCTCGCCTGATTGTAGGCGAGGGGCCTAAGGTTACGATTTCTTGACTTCGCGAGACGCTTGCGCGTCCAGTCGTGCCAGGATTCCTACTTAATGACCGTTGCGTTCGGAACGTCCTTGCCAGTCAGGTCTTTGTACGAGAGTTGCAGCAACATTACGGATCGCTTGAAGTTATGAATCGCAGCGGCCTTCCCGTCGGTACCCTCAACGCCTCGGACGAACAGATAGTTGTAGATCGCGTTCTTCTGCTTGTCGTTGGCCTTGGCTACGGCGTCCTTATCGAAGTACGGATAGCCCTTCACAGGCTTGACGCCCGAATCAGCGATGGCTTTTTGCAGGACGTTGAGCAATCCAGCAACCTCGCTCTGGACGCCCTCTGTCTTACCATTGCCATCATAGTCCGCCTTCGCTGTGAAATTGAAGTCCTTTACGCCCGCGTGGCATTGCTGGCAGGCAGCAGTGTACTGGAACTTGCCATCTGGGCTGACCACGTTAAACGAATGTTCGCCGACCTTGTTTTTGTTGGGATCCTTGGCGTCGGCTAGCGTTGGCCACATGTGGCAAACGACGCACGGACCAGGAACGTCGCCGCCGAATAGCTTCGCCTTTCCTTCCTTATCTCTGGGGTCGGCAACGGGCGCCGCGCCAACGACCACGCTATGTGGCGAGTCAGCGACTTGTTGGTTGTAGGTAACGCCACCAGTGTTGGCCAGCATTTCTGCTGCTGCGCTGTAGTGCGGGAACGTGCCTTTGGCAGCGTCAGCTGCAGTTGTGCGGGCGTTGTGGCACTCGGCGCAAGTGGCCGACAGCCCAAAGTCCTTGGTCACCCCATTGACTTGCACAGGCTTGCCGACGATGCGCAACTGCTTGGGGTTAGCATCGGAGTGCGGATCATGGCAGACTGCACAAGATACAGTTTGCTTGCTGTTGTTCCAAGATGCCTTTTCCGTAGGCGCTTCCAGGAACGATATGTAGCCGGCTCCGGAGTGACAGCGGACGCAATCCTGACGATCAGGACCCGTCGGGTAATTCCAGGCCTGGGCGTCCTTTTCGCTATGGGCAGAGTTCGCAAGCTGTGCGCCCTTGATGTGAGTCCCGCCGCCGTTATGGCAGACGTTGCATACGCCTTCATCCAGGCTAGCTGCCATTGGTGCGCCGGTAGCTACGTGCTCCTTAGCTGGGCCGTGGCAGTTCTCGCACTGAATATTCGATACGTTCTTCAGTTCCGCTGGAACCGCATCCCAGTTTCCTTTGCCTTTCTGGATGCTTTGCAGGCTGGGGAACTTCCAGCCGAGCTTGGCCTGGATGTCGGCAAAGCCGCCGTTCGCCACGCCAATGTTGTATCCTACGGAGTGGCAGCGAACGCAACCCTCGCCGTAGTGGCTAGTCGCTGGGGCTGAGCCGCCATCCAGTTGTACAGCGAGCATGGATGCGTGAGGGGTCTTCTGCCATTCATTAACTTTGCCTGCGTGGCAGGTCTTGCAGCCGCCTTCCTCGACCCCCACGTAGGTCCCAGCACGAATCTGCACTGATGCCATTGCGCTCTTGCCGCCGTCATTGCCAACAATGAGGTCCACCTTATAGGTGCCGGCGACATCAGGTGTAAACCTGGCAATCTGTGCATCGCTCTTGTCGAAGGCAGCCTTGGAAGCAGTGGGCTTCGTCAGGGTCCAGGCATGTGTCTTAGCAGGGGCCTTGGGATCATTGGTCGACCCCTTCACTGTGACAGGTACACCGACTGAGACTACGGGCAAGCCCGTAGTGCCCATCGCGACGGTGGTAGTCGTGCCGGGCAGATTGGCTTTAATGACGAGAGGATTGTTGGCATCTGCCGGAACAGGTACGATGTCCACAACTGCGACTGGCGGCTTTGCCGCTGCGGCTGGCGTTGCAGCTGCGGCAGGGGTAGCAGCAGGCTTGGCCGCAACATCTTTTACCGCTGCATCGCCTGTCTTTGCAGGCGTTGCAGCAGCCTTACCGTCCGTTGGGGTGGCAGCTGATGGCGGAGTCTGCTGGCAAGCTGTAATGAAACTTAGCAACAGAATCGCCAGCGCCAATGTGGCGACTATAAGAAGTCTTGACTTCATCGATTCCCTTCCACACCTCCTTGTGAGTGTTCAGAGCCAGCGCTCTACTTTGGCTCGTGAGACCGTTGCTTGCTCTGTCGAAAGTCAGAACACGGCGAAAGGTACGCTTCCTGGTGGCAGGATTCAGCTCGCTCCAGCACACCCGGAAACTTCTCGCACCTCCTTTCAGCATCGACGCGATTCTTCATTGAAATGCCGCAGTCTGTAACATATAGTACAACGTGGGCGATGGGGGTCAATCACCTTTCTTTGCTAGTAGGGTAACCCGAAAGTCCTAGTCGTAGGCCGCCGTATTGACAAGGATTTATCGTGGATGTACCATACTTTCAGAATTCACCCTGGTCGTACCTGGAGTTCGGCTGTGAAGGTGAAACCATATGAGAAGGACGGTGAGTGGCAAGTGAGCTATCTTGACAAGTTGCTGGGCAAGGACGAAGCTATAGTCTTCTCAACGCGACGTCACTGGACCTTCTTCTTCGGCGCCTCGTGGTTTTCGTTGTTGCTTTTCGTGCTCGCCGTCGCCGCGGCAATAGGCATCAACGTTTACACGTCATCGCTGACCTTCGGCTTGCCCCCCGATCGACAAATCATTGCTCGCGAAGGCATCGTCATTCTCTTGCTGATCTATCCTATTGGATCCATCCTGATGCGCTATTTCCGCTGGCAAGCCGAACAGTATGTGGTTTCTAACTTGCGCGTGATACATCTCAACGGCATCTTCTCCAAAAGCGTGATCGACTCTTCGCTCGAGAAGGTAAATGATATTATGCTAAATCAGAGCCTTATCGGCAGAGTATTTGACTACGGAGACCTGGAGATACTGACTGCGAGTGAGGCGGGCATCAACAAATTTACGCACATCGCTCACCCCTTGGCTTTCAAAGGCGCGATGTTAAATGCGAAGCGCGAGCTTGAGCAGGCGGGCAACAGGGAGGTCGATCAGATTCCCGAAGTCATCTCCAAGCTTGCCGGATTGCGGGACCAGGGTGTAATAAGCGAGGACGAGTTTCAGACCGAGAAGACGAGGCTACTTCGGCAGCTTTAGTAACTCCATACCTGCACGCGGTTATTCTTGCGATCTGCCACATACACTCGACCCGTGATGTCTACTGCCACGCCATTGGGGTACAACAGCTGGCCATTTTCAATGCCCTGTGTCCCTAGCGAGAATAAGTACCTCGGCTGGTCTTTCACAATTCCGAAAACCTGTACCGTATGGCCCGCGTTGTCTACTGCGTACAGGCGGTCTCCGTCCACTGCCAGGCCTCGTGCCAGACCTATCGACCCCGCGCCAGAGCCGCGTCCGAATGACGCCAGGAAATTGCCCTCGTTATCGAACATATCTATTCGTCCAAGGTTGCCGTTGGCCACAAATATTCTTCCATCTGCCGCCACGGCGATGCCGTTAGGGAAAGTAAACTCTCCCTGGCCGGCGCCTTCCTTGCCGAATTCTCTTACCAACATTCCAGATGGATCGAATATAAGCACCCTGTGCTTGCCTTCAGTTGCGTCTGTCACGTAAAGATTGCCTCGTGCATCGAAGGTGGAGGCTATTGGACTCCAGACGAAGCTGCTATCGCCATTAGGCTCGAACTTGCCCACATACTTTCCCTCAGGGGAATAGATAGACAACTCGTCACGAGCCCGATCGGCAACGTAAACCATCCCCTGCGAGTTGACAGAGATATACAGTGGTGCGCGGCCAGGGAGAACAGAGCCAGTCGGGTTGCTGCTGAATAGAAGATTGCCGCTGCGGTCGAATACCTTCAGTTGCCTCTCACCCCCAAGCTCTGAAACGTAGACAGTCTCCCCATTTGGCGAGGTAGCCACTCCGAAGGGCTCGTTGACATTATAAATGGAGAACAGATAACGCGGTGGGATGACTTGTTCGACTACTTGCACACTGGGGATTATTCTCGCCAGCGGCCTTCTGGTCTGCACATATGCCACTCCGACTGCTGTCACCACGAGAATAGTGACTATGAGGCCCCCTAGCAAAACCATCCTCTTTCCAACGGGCGAACGAGGATTCAACCACTCATCTTTAATGAACGAATCTGCCATAATACCTTCCCATCATTTCTACCCATTTGGCTTGGTGACGAAGGCTCACTTGTCTTGGGGCGCTATCCCCAGGCGTGCCAGCCCATCCGTCGCCTCTTTGTAGCTCGGGTCAATTTCCAGTGCAGCGCGAAAAGCAGCAGCTGCCTTCTCCGTATCTTTCATCCTGGCGAACGTTACGCCGAGGCCCCACTGCACTTCCTTCATAGTCGGGGCTTTCGTGGCCAGGCGAGTGAGCCTCGCGATTGCTTCGTTATAACTCCCTGACGCAAATTGCGCCATAGCGCCAGCCCACTCTGCTTCGTCCGCACGCCCGGTTTTTCGATAACATTCCTCCAGCCCTTGATACGCCGAGGTAAACTCGGGGGAAAATCGCAACGCCTCGTTATATTGCTCGATCGCTTCGTCCATCTTCCCCAGTCCTTGATAGGACTTCGCCAACACCAGGCGAGTGTCAGCATCAGTTCTGGTTATCTTGCTTGCTGCCAGAGCGTTTCCTACGGCAAGCTCGTACTGCGACGCCTGGTACTGAATGGTAGCGAGCGTGTAGTAGGCAGTAGCAAGCTTTGTGTCCTCTGAAGCAAACTCGCCTGCTTTCCTGCCTTCGATGACTTTCTCCAATAGTGGTTGCGCCTTATCGTTATCCTTGCCTGCGTACATAAGCGCTAGCCCCAGCA
>JAMDCE010000155.1 GCA_023489135.1 Chloroflexota bacterium | reverse complement strand
CACGAGACGAACGTATGCGCGCCGCCTCCAAGCAAATCAGGCGTTATTAAGCGACCAAAATGCTAGAGGATAGGCCAACCAGGGCGAAAAACCCAGATTTACTGAGACAGGCTCGGCTGGTCGCCCAGGTCGGGGTCCGAGCGTACCGGCGCGATTCAGCTCAGGACGCCAATGTGCATCGCAGATACTTAGCTTGCGCGAGAATGAAACGATGAACATGACGAACATACTATCAAAGATCGGCACAGCATACCTAGTGATACTGCTAGCCACGGCCTGCATCTCCGTCGAGATACGGGGTAACGATAGGGCAAAGGCACCCACGCCTTCGGCTCCCGCCGCCTCATCGTCGGGCGAATGGATTCAAACCACCTCGGCCGATTTCCAGTCGGGCTCCCTGGTCGGGGTCAAGGTCATTGACCTGGAGGACGGGGCTATCGAGGCCACGTCACCACAGCAAGGCACCTATACCTCGGCTGTGAAAAAGGCTGATTTTACCTTCAACGCCGTGGGCGCACGGGCTACCGCTACGGTGCCGGAGGGCACCGGTCTGGAGGTAGAGATCCGCGTTAGCGGAAACGGTAAGGACTGGTCGCGTTGGGTACCGGTTCACGCGGAGACGCCCGACAAAGAGAGCAAAGACGATGCGACGAGCCAGATCGTCTCCCTGGGGTCGTCGAAGTACCTGCAATACCGCCTGATATTCTCGCCCCAAGGCCCCCGGTCGCCCACGATCGAGGATATGACCATCACGTATGTGAATTCCGCGCCCGGCCCCGACTTGAAACAGGCCAAGAATGCCACGCTACCCAAGGCCGCGGGCCAGCCCAGCATCATCTCTCGAGAGGGATGGGGGGCCAACGAGCGCTACCGGTTCGACCAGAAAGGGCAGGAGCTCTGGCCCGCCGAGTTCAAGAAGCCCGAGAAGATCATAGTCCACCACACGTTGACGCAGAACGACGATCCCAACCCGGTGGCGATGGTGCGCGCGGTCTACTACTACCACGCCGTGACACTTGCCTGGGGTGACATCGGGTACAACTACCTCATCGATGCGCAGGGAAACATTTACGAGGGCCGTCGCGGGGACGGGGTCGTGGCGGGCCATTCCTACGGCCACAACCAGGGGAGCATCGGGATCGCCGTCCTGGGCAATTACCTGGAAGGACAGGTTAGCGACGCTGCCAGAGGGTCGCTCGTCGATCTGATCACCTGGCTGAGCGAAAAATACGGCATTGACCCGCTGGGGAAGTCCTATTTCGTCGATCGCGAGCTGCCCAACGTCTCCGGCCACAAAGATGCCAACCCGACCTCGTGTCCGGGAACAAACCTCTACGCGATCATTCCTGAGCTGCGCAAAGCTACCTACGCCCGGCTCCCGGCGCCGAACCTGGTCTTGGAGTCTCCCGCCGAAGGGAAGCTCGTCTCACAGGTCGTCCCCCTGAAGGCCGTGGCGGGCTCGGACAAATGGCCGGTGACAAGAGTCGATTTCCTGCTGGACGGCCAGACGTTGGGCAGCTTGACCAAACCGGAATGGGTCTGGCAATGGGACTCGTCCAAAACAGGCGATGGCTCGCACGAAGTGAAGGTCGTGGCGCACAACGCCCTGGGCAAGACGGCCACCATCGCCCGGAAGGTGGTAGTGTGGCGGCCGGCCATCTCCTGGTACTTCGCCGAAGGCTCTACCGTCCCACCTTTCCAAACCTGGCTGCAGTTCTTGAATCCCACCACGCGGCCGGCAAAGGTGGTGGCCACTTTCTGGAACGAAGCGAGCAAAGAACAGGTTCGCGAGCTAAGCGTCCCTCCCAAGAGTCGCACGAATCTTCTCCTTAACGATCTGGTCCCCGGCCAATCGTTTTCCACGAGGGTGGAAGCGGATCAGTTCGTCTACGCCGAAAGAGCGACCTTCTTCGGTTACGAGGGGCACAGCTCCACCGGCGCCCGCAAGCCCTCCAAACAATGGTACTTTGCGGAGGGGGCCACCGGCTCCGGCTATAGCACCTGGCTCTTACTAATGAACCCCAACGGTACGGCCACCAAAGCCACGATAACCTTCTACAAAATGGGACAGGGGACTTCGACCAAAGAGGTGTCCATCGAGCCGACGTCGCGGTTGAACGTACAGGTCGACCGAGAGGTGCCGAGCGCCTCCGTGGGCTTCAAGATCGAATCCGACCTGCCCATCGTGGCAGACCGAAGCGTATACTTTGACGGAGGCAAGGGCGGCCATAGTAGCATAGGTGCGATTGCTCCTTCGCCTACATGGTACTTCGCCGAAGGGGCGGGGGATACTGGGTTCCGAACCTGGATACTCCTGCTCAACCCCAATCCTGATCCCGCGGACGTGAAGATTACCTTCATGAACGAGCGCGGCGACAACAAAGTCTGGCAAACGACCGTACCTCCCAATACTCGAGCCAACGTGACGGCCAGCGATGTAACCGGGCCCGGAGGCTTCGGCGCCAAACTGGAAGCCTCGCGGCCCATCGTCGCCGAGCGCTCTATGTACTTCACCGATATGCACGCCGGACACAGCTCGATGGGGATCCCCAACCTTTCGAACCAGTGGTACCTGCCGGAGGGGGCAACAACTTCCGGTCGCTTCGACTGGATTCTGGTCCTGAACCCCAATCCCGAACCGGCCAACATAACGGTCACTTACGTCACCGACAAGGGCGACGCCAAGAGCGAGTCATTAAAGATGGGGCCGGCATCCCGCGCGAATATCCTGGTGAACAAAGCCATGCCCAACGCCACCGTCTCCGCCATAGTTCAATCCGACCGGCCGGTCGCGGTCGAGCGCTCCACCTACTTCAACGATAACCGCGGAATGACGAACTCAACCGGCCTAATTCCCTGATCTCGTTGACACCTATTCTCAATCGTATTATTCTATGGTGAGGCCATGCGGCTTCGGGCAGGTGTCATAGTGTGCGAGAAGATTCTGGTTCCTCTAGACGGCCCTGCCCTGGGCGAGGAGGCTATCAGCTATGAAAGGCAAGCTTCGACCGCCAGTAGTGCTGACCAAGCTGCAGCCGCCGATACCGGCGCGCGACGTGATTGCCCGTCATTCCCTGGCTGATTTTTCCGAGCGAGTGCTGAGCCATCGCCTCACGCTGGTGTGCGCCGCAGCCGGCTACGGCAAGACCACCCTGCTCAGCACGCTTCGCGAGGGTTCGTGGCCATTGGCCTGGTACAGCCTGGGCCGGAGCGACGCCGACCCGGTCGTTTTCCTTCACTGCCTTGTCGAAGGACTGAGGCTCGCCTTGCAGGCCGATGCCGAGCCTCTTTTCAAAAACAAGCCTTCTAGGGCCAGAACCCGCGACGACCTCGAAGTCCACCTGGCTAATCTGGTAAACGGCCTCTCCCAGGTACCCGTGCCTCACATCGTAATCGTGCTGGACGATTTCCATCTAGTCGAGGACAGCAAGTCGCTGCTCTGGTCTGTAAACCACCTGATTGCCTCTCTGCCGGCCAACTGCCACCTGGTCCTTTCCAGTCGCACGAACTTCTCCATACCTTCTGTGCCCAAGCTGCGGGTCAGTGGCCAGGTGCTGGATGTGCGCGAGTACACCTTGCGCTTCGATTCCGAAGAAGCCTTGGAGCTGCTGGAGAAAAGCCTCCGGGTGTCACTTCCTAGGCACCTGGTAGATTCCCTCGTCGAGCAGATGGAAGGATGGCCAATCGGGCTCCGCCTGGCAGGACAATCGCTGGCGCAACGACCTGTTTCGGATGCCGAGGGCTTCCTCTCTCAGCTATGTCTGAGCGACCAACCGCTCTTTGAGTACCTCGCCGAGGAAGTTCTCAGCCGGCAGCCCGCCGAAATCCAGTGGTTCTTGCTCCAATCGTCTGTCCTCACACGCCTCGACGAAGACACGTGCAACGCGGTTCTTGGTCGTCAAGATTCAGGCCAGATGCTACAGCGAGTCCTTCAGGGCAACCTGTTCCTGTCGGTCGTAGATAGCGGCCTTTACCGTTATCATCAACTATTTCGCGATTTCCTCCGCCAAAGATTGTCGCAAGAACACAGCCAGTTCACTCGGACGCATGAGGCGGCGGCTAGCCATTACCAACAAGCGGGCGAAGTCGAGTTGGCGATATATCATCTGCTGGCAGCCAAAAAGCACCACCAGGCCGCGGCGCTGATGGTGGAAGGCGTTGATTGGCTGGTCAGGACAAGCCGATTCGATACGCTGTCTTTCTGGGTACAGCAGTTGCCCGACTCCGTCCTGGATCAATACCCGGAATTGCTGTTTCGGCGCGGGGAAATCGATCACATTCGCGGCCGGTATGATAGCTCACTTCACTGGTATGATCGAGCTGCCAGGGTTTATCGTGCAAGTGAAGATATGGTTGGTCTGAGTAGGATTCTTCAGCGCAAAGGCCGCATCCTCAACTGGCGCGTGGGAGAACCGCTAAACGCTCAGGTTCTTCACAGTCAGGCCCTGGCCTTCCTCGGGGAGGAGAACCAGGCGGAGCGGGCCGCCCTGCTGGCCGACCTGGCGCGAGATCGGATGTCGGCCGGTGAATTAGATCTGGGCTTCCAATTCTTCCATCAAGCCGTTCAAGTCTACGAGGCTCTCGGGGATGCCGGCCGGGAAGGGCTGCTGGCGACCTTGATCAATCCCGGCGCTTGGCTGTATTTCGACCGAGGCGATTTCTGTCAGAGCATAGCCTTGCTTCAAAAAGCGGCTTCCCTGGCAGCGGAATTGGACTGCAAACATCAGTTGGCCGAGTGCTACAACACGATGTCGTCGCACCTTTTCTTGTGGGGGAAGGGAGAGGAATCTCGGGCCTACGCTAATAAAGCGCTGGAGTTGTGCCGGGAGCTCGGAAGCGATTTTGGCCGCGGGGTCGCGATGATGAACCTGGCGAACATTATCGAGGATGAGAAGGATTCAACCTCGGATGAGTACCTTCAATGGCACCAGCGGGCGCTGGAAATCTTTGAGACGGCGGGAAACCGTCGGTTCTGCATCGCCACCCTCAATTTTATGTCCGCCGCCTGTCGCCACCGCGGTGCGATGATCGAGGCGGCGCGCTACGCCCACCAGGCCTACGGTCTAGCCAATACTGGCACCGCGCCCTGGCTGACGGCGTGGGCGACCTCCAGCCTGGGAGTGGCGAAGATCGACTCCGGTTCCGAACCGGCCATCAGCCTGCTGGAGCGAGCGGCGGACACGTTTCAGAACTACGGGGACAGGCACAATCTGACCTTGGTGCACCTATGGCTTGCCACCGCCTGGCGCAGAGTGAACGACGCTCGATGGATTGATCACCTGCGAATCTGCTTGCAGCTCAGCAAAGACGGTGGATACAGTAACACGTTGAAGCGAGAGAAGAGGTTTTCTCTTCCACTTCTGATTGAGGCCCTTCGGCAAGGCGTGGAGCGCGACTATGCAGGCGAGTTGCTGGCGGACTTCGGAGATTCGATACTGGACAATCTTCTCCCGATTATTGAGGTTGGCGACCGGAGCGTCTGCCTGGGAGCGATCAGAATCCTTTCCACAATGAAAAGCACGGCCGCGTGGAAGGCTCTGTTCGGGCTAACCCGCCATCCCGACGAGATCGTTCGTTCGAGCGCCGGCTCAACATTGCTCGAAGTCCCACCGCCACGTCCTCCCCACCGGGACATCTACAGCCTCGGCCCCTTCCAGGTTTACCTAGGGGCAAGGGCAATCGGAGAGGATGCCTGGAAGCGCAAGAAGGTAAAGAGCTTCCTCAAGTACCTCGCCAACTGCCCCGGCGCATGCGCGTCCAAGGACGCGATAGTCGACGCCCTTTGGCCAGACCTCGATCCCGACGCGGGCAACAATAACTTCTACCGCACGCTGCACCACGTCCGTCGGTTGCTCGATCAGGAGTCCGGCTTCGCTGGCTCGGGCTACGTTCCCTTCGACGGGGGGCTGGTCCGCCTCGCGCCGGAGCTGATCGCAAGGATCGACGTCGAGGACTTCGAGCGATTTGTCCGGAATGGCAGAGACAAAGCGGCGGCGGGCGATTTCGAATCGGCACGTGTGATGTGGGAAGCTGCGATTCAGCTCTACCGGGGGGATTACCTGGCGGACGATCCCTACGAGGACTGGACTCAGGCCCGGCGCGAGAACTTGCGTGACAGGTATGTTTCAACGCTGGTCAGGCTCAGTGAGTTGCACGCCGAGCGGCGCCAATGGGAAATAGCCTGCAACTACCTGCGGCGCATCCTGGCGGCAGACGTCACCCGCGAAGACATCCATTTGCGCCTGATGCGCGTCCTGGTTGCGGCCGGGAATCATTCCGAGGCGATAAAACAATATCGGCGCTGCGAGCGCGCCCTCAAGGAGGAATTGGAAGCCGACCCGGCGCGGGAGACCAAAACGTTCTTCGAGCAACTGGCTCACAGCGCCCAAACGAATCCCATGCGGAGCGCCATAACTTGACATGCCCCTCCTCGGCATGTATAATGCGCACACCATACGTCGTAATCTACAGCATACCCCTTGTATCTCTGGAAAACTTGCAATCCACCGGCGCGCCAGCCGGAGAACTCGTCCCTTGTACCGGCGCCTTTAGAGTTGCTACTGCAATACTTGCGCTACCCCCGCGTCGACGACGACGCAGCCAGGACCACACTTAGCAGTGGAAATCGGCACATCTGCAGTGCCCGTGAACATTGGCTTGGCGACCGTTGTTGTTAGCTATCTTCTTTGATTAGATCTTCAACGTTTATACGTACATTCGCGATTGGCGAAGCGGCCTCCTTCTCCACTGATGGAGAAAATCGTTAATCTTCAGTGCCCGGCGATTGCCTGACATCGTTGCCACTTGAACCGCATAGTTGAGCGTGGGGGAACCCGAATCCACCTGCTCGCTCTTGAACCGGAGGGATGCTGCAGTTTCGGAGGCTTGATCTGTGCCTCACTGCAATCACTGCGACAAGCCGCCGCTGCAGCTCGGGATAAGCCATATAGTCGCGCACAAATCAGGAGAGGAGGTGATGACTGGAGATATCGTGCTCGGCGACCGGCTAACATCTCTCTTATGGATCAGTCATTTTAAGGAGGAAAAAATGTCAGCAAACGGTCAAAATGACGTCCTTCGCCAGAACCACCTGACTACGTGGGACGCCGTGGCGCAATCCTTCGGTTTCCTCGGACCGGTTATGGTCGTATCCTTCTTGCTGGGGCTGGTGGCCATGGGCGCAGGCGGAGCCGTGCCGCTCTCTATTCTGATAGCCGGCATAGCCTGCCTCGCGGTAGCCTACATCGTATCCCAATACGCCACGAAGACGGCGGCCGCCGGGTCGCTCTACAACTACGTCACTAAGTCACTGGGCCCCAGCTTCGGCTTCATCGGAGGGTGGATCTACCTAATGGGGGTCGGGGCCCTCTGCATTTCCATAGTTGGCGGCCTGGGCGGATGGTTGGGCCTGCTGGTCCAGGAGTTCACCGGAGCGCAACTGCCGTGGGTGATCTTCTCGATCATTTGCGCCGTCGTTCTTCTCCTGGCGATGTACTTTGACGTAAAGATCTCTACCAGAGCTCAGCTTATGATAGCGTTCATTTCAGTAGCCTTCGTCCTTATTTTTGCCCTATCCATTATCGTCAGAGGTGGAGCAGAGGGGCTCTCCCTGGCGCCATTCTCGCCCGTTAGCTCGCCTGAGGGCTGGGGGGGAGTGTTCTTCGGGCTGATATTCGGCATCCTATCCTTCACCGGATTCGAATCGGCGGCGTCCCTGGGCGAGGAAACGGTTAACCCCAGGAAATCGATACCCATCGCCATTATGGGCTGCATCTCCGCCGCCATCATCTTCTACGTAATCGTGAGCTACGCTATGGCCGTCGGATTCGGACCGAAGGGCGTCGCGAAGTGGGGCGAGGACCCCACGGCGATGTTCACCCTGGCGCAAACGTTCGGTGGCCCCATAATCCTCAGGCTCATGATGATCGCCGCTTTTATCGACGGTTTGGCCGTGGCGCTGGGCACCTACAACTGTGCTACCCGCCTGGCCTTTGCTATGGGTCGTGACGGCGCCTTGCCCAGGTACCTGGGGCGATCCCACCCCGTGCACAAGACCCCCCACACGGCAATCATCTCCATACTCGTTTTGGCGTCGATTGTGTCTATCATATTCTTCGCCCTCACCGGACCGGAGGGCTGGGCTGCACAGTTCGGATTCTTTGGCGGCATCGGCGGCCTGAGCATCGAGATCATCTATGGGATCATGGGCATCTCGATGATTGTTTACGCTCCCAAGCTGTTCAAAGGGGAGCACAGTGCCTTCAAGCACGTGATAGTGCCGGTCGTCGCCATCGTGGCGGTGCTGCTGGCCATCTACGGCTCGGTGCAGCCGACGCCGGATCCGCTGATGAACTTCATCCCATACATCACCCTGGTGCTCGTCGTCATCGGCCTCGCCCTGGCTGCTTACTTGCAGGCCAGCAATCCCGGCCTGGTGTCACAGATCGGGCGGCGACTGGCCGAGGACGAGGCCTAAGTCAAGAACGGCAACTGAAAGGTAGGGGCGTTCCACGGAACGCCCCATGCGCTCGAGCTAGAGCAGCGATGTCCCGGTGCGGAGCCTGTTGCCGCAGGTCCTTAACGTTGATACACATTAGTGGATGGATCACGCTTCCAAAGGACCAGGGCGACCAGCCGGTCGCCCCTACGGCCGGGCCCCGGCCTTACCCCCAAGGCGATACGAACCTGCATAAATCTCGTAGATAATATGGATGGGCTGACACCCCTGATGTAGACACGCGGGTTGGCAAGGAGTACTCTTGCCCTATCCGCATACAACTTAAGGCTTACGC
>JAMDCE010000119.1 GCA_023489135.1 Chloroflexota bacterium | reverse complement strand
GGTCGAGGTCTTGCCCCCCCCACCCACCAGGGTTATTACTTTGTGTTTACGTGCATCTAGGGCTTCTGTTAGTAGCATGTGTTTAGAACATATCCCAAACCGTCTAGGTTCTTCAAGTTCATCAGCATAACAGGCTCCCTTCGGGCCGTGCCCTCACCCTGGTTTGCGTCTGCAAAGCGCAGCCGCACCAGCTGTGCTGCCCGAGTTGGCGAAGGCCAAACTCCCTCTCCCCTTCCGGGAGAGGGCTGAGGTGAGGGGCGATATTTGAAGGAAGGCCATTCTCTGACACTAGCTGGCCCGGCCCACGGGCTCGATGAACATGTCCATGATACCGCCGCAGATCATGCCGGTATCGGCGGCGAGGTCGGCGGTCAGGCTGAAGGATACCAGCTTGGGCTCGCCGGTTTTCATCACTTCTTTGGCCTCTTGCCAGACCTCGGCCTCCACGCAGCCGCCGCCTACGGTGCCCACCACCTCGCCGCCGGGCAGAATCAACATCTTGGCTCCGGACTTACGCGGGGTAGATCCCTTGGTACTGGTCACCGTGATCAGAGCCCCCCGCTCTTTCTTCTCCACGAGATCTTTGAGCGCCTGATATATCTCCCTCACTGGAACCCCCTCGACTCTTTCATTGCTCCCTCAATGCTTCGAAACGTCGCGCAGCACCTTAATCAAAGCCATCAAGCTATTCAGGTTGTGCGCGGGCAGAAAATAGTCTACGTAAGGCATGGCCGCCTTCATCCCGCTGCAGATAGGCTGGTAGTTGGGGCTGCCCGCCAGCGGGTTCAGCCAGATGACCTTGTGGCACGACGTGCGCAGCCGGCGCATCTCCCCCCCCAGCACGTCGCAATCCCCCCGGTCCCAGCCATCGCTGACGATCACCACCACGGACTTGCTGCTGACCACCGTCTTGCCCACCCCATCGTTGAAGGCGTGCAGGCAGCTACCGATGCTCGTTCCGCCCGACCAGTCCAGCACGGAGGTGGAGATTCGGTTCAGGCCATCGTAGATGTCTCGGGTCCGCAGCATGTTGGTAACCCGGCTTAGGCGGGTGCTAAAAACGAACGTCTCCACCCCTTTGAGCTGATTCTGAAGCGCATATATGAACTGAATCAGGAAGCGACTGTAGCAATCCATGGATCCGCTCACGTCGCAAAGCAATACGAGCTTCGACTTGGTGATTTTGCGCTTTCTCCTGGGAAGCTCGACGATATCTCCGGCGTACTTGATGTTGGCGCGCAAGGTGCGGCGCGGGTCGAAATCGTGTCCCCTGGCATCGGCTTTGGTGCGACGGCTCAAACGGGTGGCGATCTTGGGCGCCAGCTGGTCGATCAAGGTTCTGATTTGCCTCAGATCGTCGTCCCCGAAGGCGCTGAAATCCTTGGCGGCCAAAACCTCTTTGGGACTGTAACCGGGGATCGCCTCTTCGTCGGAGTCCTCGTTTTCCTCCCCCTCTTTGAGCCATTCCTCCACGAAAAGCTCCACGATCTTCTGTTCCAGGGACTCACTGCCCTCGTCTCCACCGGCATCCGAGCATGATTCGCCGCACTGGGAGTCCTCATCTTCGTCCGGCGGACGGCGCCAAAACAGGTCGAAGGCGCGGTCGAAAACGGGAATATCCTCGCGGCGGGAAGTCAGGTTGGCCCGCAGCGCCAGGTAGAAGTCCTCCCTGCTGGCAACGTCTACTACCTCCAGGCTGCGGAAGGAATCGATGACCCGATTGAGAGTGACGTCCAGGTCGAGACGCTTGAGGAGCCGGCAAAAAGCCAGCACCTGCCACGACATTTCCTTTTGAAAGTTAGAGCCACTCGGGATAGCAGCAGTAATCACCAAAATCCACCCTCAGCCCGTGGAGCCTCATCCCTGAGCAGAAAGAGCCATGCTCACCACGCGGGCGTGCGCCGTCGTCAGAAGAGCATCCAGTTCCTTCCCTTGCGCCTTGAGAACGTCTTCGTTGTACTTGAAAATACAGCCTAGCGTTTCCTCCACCGTCTGGCGATCGAGCGAGTCCTTGTTCAAAGCGATGAGCGCCGAGGCCCAATCGAGCGTTTCGGCGATGCCCGGCTTCTTGTAGAAATCCATCCCTCGGACGTGCTGCATAAAAGCGCAGATCTGCGTGGCCAGAGACTCGCCGATCTGCGGCACCTTAACCTTGACGATCTCCATCTCCCTTTCGAAAGAGGGATACGAAATCCATAGATACAGGCAGCGCCGCTTCAGAGCATCGTGAATCTCACGGGTGCGGTTGGACGTCAGAACCACCAGGGGCGTCTGCTTGGCCTTAAGCGTTCCGATTTCGGGGATGGTGATCTGAAAGTCCGAGAGCACTTCGAGCAGGAAGGCCTCGAACTCCTCATCGGCGCGATCGATCTCGTCGATCAGGAGCACCGGAATCTCGCCGGAATCGCTGGTGATGGCTTCCAAAAGAGGTCGTTTAATCAGGTACTCCTCACCGAAAATATCCTTCCCGGTCTGCTCTTTGTCCCCCTGGATCGCCTGATCCAGCTTTATGCGAAGTATCTGTTTAGGATAGTTCCATTCGTACAGGGCGTGGCTCGCATCAAGGCCCTCGTAGCACTGAAGACGGATGAGCTTCGATCTCAACATCCCAGCCAGAACTTTGGCGACTTCGGTCTTTCCGACGCCGGCCTCGCCTTCAAGCAAAATGGGTTTGTGCAGCGCATGGGCCAGATAAATTGTGGTTGCCATAGCACGGTCGGCGATGTACTTCTCCTGTGCCATGGCCGCCTGAATCCTATCGATCGATTCAAACACGAGGGCCACCTCTCACACCATAAGGAATAAGACAGGATTACGCGCCCAAGCCAGCGGTCCGACGGACGCTCGATTGAACTTTTATTAATGGACGATTCTATTTTACCATAGTATTCTGGGAGAGTCTAAAAATGCAGCGGAAGCCGGCACAGCCGGACAGGATGCAGACGAACCGCAAAGGGCGCAAAGAACATAAACTCATTCTTTGCGCTCTTTGCGATTAGCTTCTTTTGCGGTTAGCTTCTACCGTGCTCTGCCGTATAACCCCGTTGAAGGAGGACTGATCCTACGTTATCCCATACTCGTCCCAGCGCGAGAGCACCTTTTGCACCACATCTGCCGGCCAGGCGTGCTCCAGGTCGACGATGGTAGGCGTGTGCTCTTTCGGCCATTCGGCAGGGAAGGTGGCGTCGAAGGCCACTCGGGAGCCAACCAGGGTCTCCCGTTCCTGTCGATTGATGAAAGGCATGAGCACGCTGACCGGCGCGTTGCGCTGAACGTGAATGCCGTCGCCCGGGCGCAGGCGGCTGGTGAGACACCACATAACCTCGTCGGGATTGGTCACGTCGATGTCGTCGCCTACCATGATTAGATAGGGTTTGTAGATGGCGGTCTTGCAGGCCCACACGGCCGACGCGACGGTGTGGATGTAGCCCGCGTAGGGAGGCGCCACGGAGATGACCACGGTTGACTTAGGCGGCTGAATGTAAACGTCCTTAAAGCGAATCCCCAGGCTCCGCAGCTCATTCTTGAGAGTAGCGCTGTCCGTTATGGAATACGACGGCGCGTCGCCATCCCACGGCTTGCCCGGGGTATTGATGGTCAAGATCGGATTGTTGCGGTAGGTGATGCATTTCACATGGAACACGGGCCGGAGCATACGCTCGCCGGCGCAGTATCCCGTATACTCTCCGAAGGGTCCCTCCAGCGCGCGCTCATAGGGCAGCATCTCGCCTTCGAGGACTATCTCGGCGCTCGCGGGGACCTCGAGGTCACAGGTCTCGCATTTGACGACCTCTACCGGGGCGCCTCTGATGGCCCCTGCCTTGTCGGCCTCGTCCACGCCGGGAGGGAACTGGCTGGCGGCGACGATGTGCGAGACGGGCTCGGCTCCAATGGCTACCGCCATCGGCATGGCCTGGCCTCTGGATTCCCATTTTTGATAGTAGATAGCCGGGCCATGCTGACCGGGATTAGCCAGCCACCCTAGGGTGTTCTTGGACTCGATCATCATGCGATACATGCCCCAGTTAACCCAGCCGGAGTCGGGATCGCGATTCACGCAGATGTGCCAGGCGCCCATGTACCTGCCGCCGTCGGTGCCGTGGCTGAGGGGCGTGGGGAACCGGAACAGATCCACGTCATCGCCCATTAGGATGTTCTCCTTACAAGGAGCGGTAGGCACCAACTTGGGCTTGATCGAACTCTTGATCCTTTCGGCATAGGCCTCGATGATGTCGCGAGTGGGCGTGGTCTTGGGAAGGTCCATCGCCAGGGCAATCCTGCCCTGAACAACCGGCTTGGTCGGCCCAAGGAGATTTAGCACGACGCTGTATCCCTTGGGGTAGTCTTTGATATTCTTGAAATGTGGAACCTGCGCCCTCAGATCTAACGCCCGCCGGCCTATCGCGCCGATCTCCAGATTCCAATCGACCTCGGTCTCGACCGAGCTGATCTCACCCTCGGCATCTAACTTGGCCAGGAAGTCTCTCAGGTCCTTATATGGCATGCCTTGTTCCTCCTCCGATTTGTTGACGAATTATGGATACTACAGCGGTTTCCGTAACGATCTAAACGTGGACCGAACAGCACCACGGCGGCAGTATCCAGGGGTAGCGCGGGGGCTTGTCCCCCGCCTGGGTACGGGCGGGGGGCAAGCCCCCGCGCTACGTTGTCGGATAGGTACTAAGGGCCTTTATACCTGCTCTAGCCCCTCCAGGCCCTCCAGAATCTTGTCGGGCGTGATGGGCAGGCTGGTTATGCGCACGCCGGTGGCGTCGTACACGGCGTTGGCTACCGCACCGAGCATGCCCGCCAGAGCACCCTCGCCAACTTCTTTGGCCCCGAAGGGACCCTTGGGCTCGACGGATGCGACAATTCCATCTCTTATCTCCGATCCTTCCAGGCAGGTAGGCATGCCGTAGGTGAGAAAAGAAGGATTCATCATCTGGCCCTCACGCATGTCGATGATCTCGGACATAGCCTGGCCCTGGCCGTTGGACACACAGCCCTCTATCTGGCCCTCGACAATCTGACGATTCAAGGGATAACCGCAGTCGTGATGCGTGGTCGCTTTTATCAGCTTCACGTGGCCGGTTTCGGTGTCTACTTCCACTTCAGCCACCTGCGCCGCGAACCCGTAGGCATCGGTCCAGCGTCCCTTGCCCCGCGCCAGACTGGGATTGCGATCTACGCCCTGAACGGACTGATAGTGCCCGCGTCCGATAATCGGATTACCGTTGTTCCTCACCACGCTGGCGTGGATGACCTGAGCGTAGGGCAAGGACTTATCGGGAACCCCTTTAACGTAGATGCGCTTGTCCCTCGCCTCCAGATCCTCGGGCATGGCCTCGAGCAAATCGGCCGCCGTCTGGAGCAGTTGGCGCATGGCATCCTGTGCCGCCAATCTCACGGCGTTGCCGCTCACCAGGGCGCCGGCGCTGAGGAAGTTTCCTATATCTATCGGACATGTCTCCGTGTCGCCCGAGATGACCTTCATATCACCCAGGCCGATGTGCAGCTCCTCGGCAGCAACTTGCGACAACGTCGTCTCGATCCCCTGGCCAAACTCGGTAGCGCCGGTGAAGAGGGTAGCTGCGCCGTCGTCGTCGAGCTTCACCACCGCGGCCGAAGCAAATGGATAATAGGCGCTGCCGCTGAACATCGCGCAGAGCGAAATGCCGATCCCACGCTTCTTGGGGCCCTCCCTTCGGGAGGAATCGGACCAGATCTCCTTCCAGTTCGAGTCTCGGGCTGCTCCGACGATGGCCTCGCTCAAGCCGCAGCTATTCAAGGTGTCGCCGATGGAGGGGAGAACCTCGCCCTTCTGGCGCGCGTTCCTGAGCATCACCTCCACCGGATCGAGGCCGAGCTCCTCGGCGATCATGTGGAGCTGGGAATCCACGGCGAAGCGCATCTGGGGAGCCCCGTGACCCCGCTGCGGGCCGCGAATGGGATTGTTGGTGTAAACGGAGGTTCCCTCGTATCTCACATTGGGAATTCGATAGACCGGGTTGTTCATCGAGAAGGCCAGGAAGACCACCACCGGGCCGGAGCCACGATACCCCCCATTGTCCACCACGAACTTGTACTCCTGCCCCAGGATCAACCCGTCGCGGGTCACCCCGGTCTTGACATCGATGTAGCTCGGGTGGCGCTGGCGCGTAGTGGTAAAAACCTCCTCCCGCGTCATTTCGATCTTGACCGGCCTGCCCGTCCGCATCGAAAGAACGGAGGCCACAATCTCGTAAGGGAACACGTCGACCTTTCCCCCAAAGGCGCCGCCGACGTAAGTCTTGAGGACCCTGACCCTGCTGATGGGTATGCCCATGGCCTTGGCCAGGATGAAGCGCTTATAAAAGATGGCCATGGCCGAAATGTAAAGGTTCAATTTGCCCGATGCATCGTAATCGGCCACGCAGGAATGCGGCTCCATCGGACAGTGCGCCGTGCCGGTGGTCACGAAGCGGTCCTGGCGCACCAGATAGGAATCGGCAAAGGCCCTATCGACGTCGCCGAAGGAAACGAACGTATGGCCGCTGACGTTCGGGTGGACGAGCTCGGCCTTGGAGGTAGCGGTCGGCTTCTGGCCCCAGTCCTCCCAGGCGGAGACCCCTTCGTAGGGATGCTCGTGAAGTATAGGGGCATCCGTCCTCAGCGATTCCTCGGGAGTGAAAACGGCCGGAAGAGCCTCGTAGTCGACCTCAATCAAATCGAGGGCTTCGAGCGCCGTATCCTCGTCGATGGCGGCCACGGCGGCCACTTCGTCCCCCACGTAGCGAACCTTGTCCTGCGCCAGGGGGTAGTGATCGGCAGGGTACCGGGGCGTGTCGACAAAGGCGTTGCGCATGGTCGAGACGTCCTTGCCGGTGATGATGGCTTTGACCCCCGGCAACCCGGCCGCCCGAGATACGTCTATGTTGAGGATGCGCGCGTGCGGGTGCGGGCTGCGTAAGATCTTCCCGTGAAGCATACCCCTCAGCGCCACATCCACGGTGTAGATGGCGGATCCGGTTACCTTGATCCGCGCATCTAGCCGGGGCAGTCCCTTCCCTACTACAGCGTATTCATCCATCGCTGCTAAGCGGATTCGGAGGTGGACTTTATCGCTTCGACGATCTTGACGTAACCCGTGCAACGGCAGAGGTTGCCCGAGATGGCCTCTTTGATTTCCCTTTCGGACGGCTTCGGATTCTTGTCCAGCAAAGCCTTGGCCGTGACGATCATGCCCGGGGTGCAGAACCCGCACTGGATTGCCCCGTGGTTAATGAACGCCTCCTGGACAGGATGCAGGACACCGTCCTTGGCGATTCCCTCGATCGTGGTGATCTGTTTCCCGCGGGCATCGAGCGCCAGCGTCATGCATGATAAGATCGGCTTGCCGTCCATCAGCACGGTGCAGCTGCCGCAGGTGCCCTCGTCGCAGCCCTTCTTGCTGCCGACAAAGTTAAGCTGTTCCCTCAGGACCTCGAGAAGCGTTCGATGCGGCTCGATGGCGACTTCGTAGTTCTCTCCATTAACGTTTAGTTCTATCAACTGCTTCACAGGTTCGTACCCCCTTAACCCCGAGCCGATTTCGCGGCCTCAAAGGCCTGTTTGATTGCACGCTGAACCAGGACGCCCACGATGTGGCGCTTGTAGGGCACCGAAGCGAAAAGGTTCACGATTGGACTAACCTCTTTGCTGGCGGAATCACCCACCTCCTTAAGGACGTCGTCGGCAATCGGTTTGCCTTTGAGGATAGACTCGGCCTTAACGGTCCTCACCGGCGCCGGAGAGGCAGCTCCGACGCAGACGCGGACGTCTCGGCACGTGTCACCGCCGTCGAGGCTCAATACCACCCCAACCCCGACCAATGGGAAGTCGATGGACTCGCGATAGGCGTGCTTGAGATAGACCCCGCCGCTGTTCTTCGGCTGGTTGGGGACCCGAACCAGGGTCAGGACTTCGCCATCGTTCACCACGTTGGGTGTTTGCCCCACGCCGGTGTAGAACTTCTCTAGCGGCACGGTCCGCTTCCCGCTGGCGCCGACCAGCTCGACTTCGGCGCCGAGGGCAATCAGCGCGGGGGCCGTGTCGGCCGAAACCAGAGAATAGCACTGCTTGCCGCCTTTCACCACGTAGCAGCGATCCCCGCCGGTCTTGAAGCACTTCTCTCGCGCCGAGCGCCAGAACTCCGACTGGTTGTAATACCAGCAGCGAGTCTCGAGACAAACGTTGCCGCCCAGAGTGCCCGCGTTGCGCAGATGCGGCGAGGCCACCTTTCCTGCCGCCTGAGCAAGCATGGGAACCAGTTCCCTCACTTCCCCGGATTCGGCAATCACGTCGAGGGTGGCCAGAGCGCCAATCCTCAACCCGTCCTTCTGATCGTAAGAAATGTTGCTGAGTTCACAGATGCCCTTTAGATTAACCAGGTACTTGGGAGTGCTTCGACGCTGCTTCATCGCGATGAGGATGTCGGTGCCTCCGGCGATGATCCTGCACTCCCCCTTATGCGCCGCGAGAAAGGAGGTTGCTTCATCGACGGAACAAGGATAGAAGCACTCAAACTTGGGCAAGCGCATTATCGTTTCCCCCTTCTGGACTACTGACTATGTCAAACCACCTGGAACAGCGCAAGCGAGAAAAAACGCCTGGGGATGATAGGCCGTAAACCAGGCAACAATGCAAGCATCTGCCTGTTTTCGCCAGCCAACGGCAGCCCCTATTCTCGCATCGGTGAAAGGGTTTGTCAAGGACTAATCGCCCTTGTAAGAGTTCAGACTTTTGGCTCGGGAGTTGGAAGCGGCGTGGTTAGAACTTTGCGGCAGGCTTGGTAGAGATCGTGCCCTTGCAGGAGCCAGGTCCCGAACAGCGACGCTGAAATGCTCTTGGTCT
>JAMDCE010000462.1 GCA_023489135.1 Chloroflexota bacterium | reverse complement strand
GGGAATAGAAATCGCCAAGAAGGACAAACAGCTTTACGACAAGGCGAAAGCCTGGTGGGAGCGCGAGGGCAAGGCTCTGTTGGAGCAGGTTGCCCCTCAGCCCGAGCCGACGATGGTTCAGCCGCCTTCGCGATCTCCTGTTGCTAAACGCAGCTTTGCCAACTGGAGCGAGCTGCAAACCCAAGCCGCCGAGCTGGCGGACCGGCTCACCGGAGGTAGCGCATGAGCCAACTGGAAACCCTGGCTCAACACCAAGATGCTGTCTTGCTGGCCGAAGCCATCGGTTGGCTGCACGATTACCGCAAATGTTCTGACGAGCAACTGCGAACCCAAGCCGCTGATAAGGCCAAGAATGACTTGGGACTACCCCGTGACAAGCTCACCAATAAGTTCCCCGCCCTGTCGTCAGCTACCTTATCTATCCAATCAACCAATGAGCTACTGTCTCGATTGTTGAACGACTGGGAACCACGCCGCCACTGCCTAACGGTCTCATTCTTGGTCCTGTATCTGTCCAGATGCCACGACACGGCCCACTTCGACAAGCAAGAGCCAGCTGATAGTGGCAAACAATGCTATCCAGGCACGCAAATCAGTTCAGCGTTTGGATACGAGTCATCTGTGCCAAGCGATCTGACCACAGCGTTATGGGGGTTGCCTTGGAATGACCTGGCCGATTACTCGACTTCAAAGAGGCAAAGCTTAAGGGCAAGCGTGCAGCAACTGTTTTCTGCAGTTGGTGCAGATACACGTCGCCCCATCAATGAAGTTTCACTCTGGGATTGGGGGGTGCTTGTAGGCACACTCTTCAAGGCGGCCGTTGCTGGCGCTCTACTCGGCAGCCAACCGGCCGCACGCGACTTGCGCTGGCGCCTATTGAGCGTTCGCCTTGACGGCTTGTCTTATGCCTTGGAAGCCTTGCGCTTGCCTGATCTGTTAGCCAGGCGGAAGCTCGTAACCGATGCCTTGAACCGGGTGCGAGAGGTGTTGGAAGTAACCTACCCGCTAGGCAGCGAAGTGTACCGGGACGAAGCAGGTGCCGTTTTCGTCGTTCCCGATCTACCGGACCTTTTGGATAACTTTGCTAATCAGCATGGGCAGTCGCTAAGACAACTTATCCTGCAGGAATTCGCGCAGGCTTCGCCAGAAAACAAGAGCCATCTCCAGCTTGGTGGGGAGGCTATGCCGGAAGTTTGTCTTGACGCGACGGCCTGGTGGGGACAAGACCCGGACTTTCGAACCAAACGAGAATCCGATCAGTCCCTGCTAGATGAGATGCCCCCAGTTGGCGCACTGCTCGCAAAAGACATCACGGCCCATCCCCAGCCTGCGGCCGTTCAGGCTTTCTGGCAAGACCGGTACGGCGAAGTCTGTACCGTGTGTGGCTTGCGTCCCCAAGGCCCCGAGCGAAAGGCACAAGAACGCAGTGTTTGTGACACGTGTGAGCAACGGCGTTCTGATCGCTCCATGAACTGGGCTACCGGCCAGACCGTGGACACGATATGGATTGACGAGGTGAGCGATAGTAATGGGCGAGTGGCTCTGATAACCGGGCAATTCGAACTGACGCACTGGCTGGACGCCGGCAATCAGATTTCCCTGGTGCTTGTCGCGCCGGGCAACGGGCCAACATCATCAAGCACCTGCGCCCATGAGGTTAAGAAAAGCGCCTCGTTCAGCCGCATTCGTCGCGTATGGGAAACCACCCGCCGTTTTTGGCGGGAGGCTCAGGAACGGGCTGGTTCACGTTTGTCTGATGACCGCCGCAGGTTGCAGATATGGTTGGATCTGGTACCTGAACTGGGCGATTTTCACGTATATGAGCTTGAGCTTGGCAACACGATTATGAGCCTGGTCTGGTATCCAGCCACCAATTATGGGAGCGGGGGCTACTTCGTTAGCGCCGATAACCTGGGCTACACGGCCCGACAACTAGGCGCGGATAAGTCTATCTACAGCGACCCGGCCGCAGCCGCGATCTTCGTCGAAGATTCGATCCGCGAACGCTTTGTTAACGGCAAGGAGAAACCCATACTACGTGATTCCGAAGCAGCGGGAACGAGGAAGGGAAATCTGATTGCCGGCTGTGCCATCGCGCGTCTCGAACATCAGGATGCTGCCTACTCCACCACCGTCCACATCCTGGCCGAACCCCGCACCTTTATGGCGTTGGTCCCTGCCGATAAGGCCCTGGACATCGTGCAGATGATCAAGACGAAGTATGATCGGGAGATGGGCAAGGTGCGCAACCGGCTGCCGCTGCGTGGGGGCATAGCCTATTTTCACCGCCATGCTCCTCTGCACGCCGCGCTAGATGCCGGCCGACGAATGCTCCAGCAAAAGGCTTTGGGCGGGGACCACACCTGGACAGTGCAGGCGGATGCCACTGAGGAGACGTTGCCGAATGAACATCACCTTTTGGCCGATGGCACACAGCAGTTTCGGGAAACCATCACGGTGCAACTGGAGCAGGACGGCCGATCCATTAGTTGGCAGGTGCCGGCTGTCATGGGGGATGGCTGCACGAAGGATATCTGGTATCCCTACGTCTTCGTCGAGGCCAATGGCGATGACAGCATAAGAGACGGCCGTACGCTTGCCTTCAAAGGGCAACGGCCTACCGGCTCTGGCACAACAGAGGAATGTTGGCTGGTTCACGCCGGCCAACTGAAAGCAGGCGATCAGGCCTACTTTACTCCGGCCACCTTCGATTTCGAGTGGCTGGATACCACCGCCCGCCGCTTTGAAATCGCTCACAATGAACAGGGAAAGCGTAACGGCCGCCTCACCAGACCTTACCTGCTGGATGACCTGGATACCATCCGGCAGGGTTGGGCGCTCATTGCTGGCAGAGACGGCTTGACCACCAGCCAGATCCATGCCCTGCGCGATACCGTCGAAAGCCGCCGCGAAGCGTGGCAACCTTCCCCTCAAGAAGAGACCTTCCGCCGGCTATGTCGCGATGCCGTACTCAACGCCGCGTGGGAAAAACGACCGCCTTCGGCCGACATAGACAAGCTCGTCGTCTGGGCTACCAGCGGCGTTCTAGCCGACGTCATCGAGTTGTACATGGGGATCATGAAAGAAAAACCCCAGCGGGACTAAACACGCCTGGAGTGAAGCCATGAATGCAATTAGTGAACTCTACCGGCAAGAACGATTTCTGCTCATGACCCTCGACCCCATGCACGTCGGCACTGGCGGCCAGCGATTGGGGCGGGTGGACCTGAGCATCGTACGCGAGCCGGGCACGCGCCTGCCCAAAATCCCCGGCACGTCGCTGAGTGGGGCGATTCGCACGTATGCCGCCTACCGCTACGAAAGCCGGCGCTGCGCCGGGGCCGGGCAAGGTGAAGGCGACAAGAGCCACTGTCGCGACCCGAAATGCCCGGTCTGCTACACCTTTGGTTACCTGCGAGGCCAGGACGGCGGGCAAAGCGGTACGGTGAGCATCGGCGATGCCCGTCTACTGCTTTTCCCGGTCTATTCGGCGGCTGGGCCGGTATGGATCACGTGTCCTGAAGTGTTGCGTGAGTTTGGCGTCACGGAACCTGATTGTGGTGAGAAAGTGCGCCTGCCAAGTACGCTCGGCAGCCACAGCCACCTAAACCTGGGCTGGCTGATGTTGGAAGCGGCCCCAGATCCATTCCAGTGGCCGGATACAGTACAAGGAGTGCCCAATGAAATCAGGGATCGTGCTGTCCTCATCTCTGACAAACTGTTTGGCCAGGTGGTGAATAGCAATCTGGAGGTGCGCACGTCGGTCAGCATCGATCCCGAGACAGGCGCGGCCGCCGAACGCAAGCTCTTCACCTACGAAGCTATCCCTCGCGCCGCTCTACTCTGGCTGGATGTGGTGCAGGACGATTTCCGGAAGGCATTTCCGCAAGACAATGAAAAAGCACAGGCCTTGGGACATACTGGGCCACTTGACGTGGTCAAAGCTGGCTTGGCGCTGGCCGAATACCTGGGAATTGGTGGGATGGGCACGCGCGGCTTTGGTCGGCTGCGACGGCTTGCCACGGAGGACCGCGTATGAAGACCTTGAATCTGGGCCAGAAAGCAGCACATTATGCGCAGGAGATGGTGGCAAAGGCCAGAGTCGTCTCAAGTGTTAGTAAGCCAATGGAAACGCTGGAAAGGCTGGTGACCAAGACACTGGGTGTATTGCAAGAACAGGGTGTCTACGCAATGATGCTCTTCCTCTATTCCCGGAGCAGCGACGAGGCGAAGATCGCTCCTATTGTTCGGGCACAACTCTTCCGCCTGTTGGAGGACAAGGATCAAGACCACCAGATACCGGCGTTTGCCGACAAGGGCGTACCGGCTGACGGGGCTCAAGCCCAAACCGGGCTGGCTTTCTACGAGGAACACCTAATGAACGACCTGGACCTGTTGCTGCTAGTCCGCGACCTTTACGAGGAGAGCCTCATCTATGCTCGCTATGGGGCGAAGGCGGAGGGGTGATCGTGGCCTGGGAAAAGTACATGCTCTGTTTTCGTCTCCTTTCCCCCTTACACATCGGTTATCGCAAGGTGGGCAACCTGATGCAAACGCGGGGCTATGTGCCTGGGAAAAACCTCTGGGCCGCGCTGACTGCCCGCCTGACCATGGATTCTAACAATGATGCGGATGGTCGACGTTATGTTGCCATCGGCCAGGCTATCAACGAGTATTTCCGCTTTGGCTATCTTTACCCGGCCCTGCCGAAAGACGCAACACAAGACGTCAAGACGAACGACGATCCGACGATCCACTACCCCTGGGAGGACCTGTTTGATTATCGCTTCTTCAGCAGCTATGCCAGCACCGCGCTGAATCACGACCAGCAGGTCGCGGCCGAGGGGTTGCTGCACGAGGCGGAATTCATTCGCCCATGGGCACGGCCGCAAGATACTGACGACCGACCCCATCCGGTCTATCTAGTAGGGTCTCTTTACGTCCAAGATAACTTGAGCCAGGAACTGGCCGGATGGCGTACTGCTTTGGGTCGAGTGCAGTTAGGCGGTGAACGAGGCTACGGCTGGGGGCGGTTGCGTGTGGCACCCCTTCCAGACCGGGGCATCTGTGAGAAACCAATGGTCAAGGTCGAAAAGAACGAGCGCGTCCTTGCCCACGTGCAGATTGAGGGTGCGAGTATTGTTGGCTCGGTAGAGCCCCTAGTAGGATGGGAGCGAAACAACGAAGAAAACAGTGAGAAAAACTGGCGTTTGTCAGCCGCGACGATATGTTACTCCCCCGGTGCGAGGGTTACAGAGGAGAGTACTTTTGTTATTGGTCATTACGGCATCTGGGAGGCGGCGGCCAGTTAGTTATCGTACTGAGTCGGACGGGACCGGCGATGGCTCTAGTGGTTGACCGACTCCAGGAGAACGCTCGGTTCGTCTATGCGATGGATGGCAAACATCAGCTTCCTGCTGTCCTCTTTAACTGCTCTCAGAATGGGTTATGGCCTGGTGGGAGGCTTGCCAAGTACACAGCGAAGTGGTATACTCATACAGTGTCGGCACTGATAGCAATTTGCCGACGGTTTGTGAGTATACATTAAATGACATATCGGGAATCTTCAGTGAACAGAAGAGTTGTTCAAGAACTGGAACGGCACGGTGGCTTCGTGCGACATCGAGACATTCGCGAAGCAGGCATTGATCCCCACGTGCTCGCTCGCCTTGTCAATGAAGGTAAGTTGGAAAAAGTAAGGCGCGGTCTGTATCACCGTGCCGATGCATGGCTCGAACATACGGGGCTTGGCGCCGTAACCGTGGCAGCTCCCAAGGGAGTCATATGTCTGCTTTCAGCCCTGGATTACTACGGTCTGACGACAATGACACCGTCAGAGGTCTACTTGGCAATCCCTCGCAAGGCCCGTCCGCCGCGAATAGAATATCCGCCCGTCAGGGTCGTGCGGTACGGTGATCGCATCTTTGATTACGGAATAACGTACCAGCAACTTGCAGACGGCCAGGTCGTGCGCATGTATAGCCGTGAGAAGACGATTGCGGATGCCTTTCGCTTCGAGAACATTGTCGGTCGGGACATCGCCATCGAAGCGCTCAAGGAGTATCTGCGGCAACCGGGCCGCGACATCGACGCGCTCCTGGCGGCTGCAACGATCTGCCGCGTTCGCCCCCGGATAACCGCATACGCGGAAGCGATGGTATGAGTAGTCACAGAACTACTCGGATCGATATCTCGGTGCGCGACCGTCTGCTGCAAATCGCAAAACGCGAAAATCGTGACTTCAACGTCATTCTCAACCTTTACTATCAGGAGAGGTTCTTGGCGCGTCTCGCTGTCAGCCGCTACCGGAAACGCTTCTTTCTGAAGGGAGGCTTGTTGCTGCTTGCCCTAGAAAGCCTTAGCGGGCGCCTTAGCGGGCGGCCCACTAAAGATGTGGATCTGCGTGCTGAAGGTGTGGGGAACGATCCCGATTCGCTCCAATCCGTTTTTGTGGAGGTCTGCACAGCTGGATTGCCCGATGGTGTCATCTTCGAGCCTCACAGGATGACCGTGGAGCGAATCACCGAAGATGCTGATTACCAAGGAATCAGGCTTAAGGTGCCTGTTGGGCTTGCTGGAGCCCGCGGCTCAGTTCAAGTGGACATTGGGTTTGGAGACGTCGTAACTCCAGGGCCACGAGAGATGGAGTTTCCCGTACTTCTGGGAGAAATGTCACCACCGGCTATCCTCGTGTATTCTGTGGAGACAGTGGTAGCCGAGAAGTTTGAGGCGATGATAAGCCTCTCACTCATAAACTCGCGGATGAAGGATTTCTTTGACCTTGATCGATTGGCTCAAACCCATGAATTCGCCGGATCGGTTCTGCAGCAGGCAGCTATCAACACATTTGACCGACGTGGCACTCGTTTTCTTCCTAATCCAGCTATGTTCCAACCAAGTTTTGCCTCAGATGAATCGAGGCGTCGACAATGGCTGGCTTTCCTGCGAAGAATCCACCTCATGGACACCCCAAGAGACTTCGCCGACGTGATGGCCCTGCTCAGGGATTTCCTGTGTCCCGTTCATATTGCCTGCATGGAAGATCGTTTCCTCTCTGCTAAGTGGTCGCCTGACCTCTTAAGATGGGTCTGACCGCTCCCTATCGTCCAGCATGTATCAGGTATCGAATGGCATTGTCTGAAGTTCTGTCCAAATAATACCGGAGGG
Source organism: Chloroflexota bacterium (assembly GCA_023489135.1). The sequence goes on along the minus strand of JAMDCE010000462.1, from coordinate 1,732 downwards.
GTCGTGGCGAATGTTTCGCAAGTGAGAGCGCCTGGCCACGATGCCACACCGTGAGCACCCTCCGCCGCTGTGTCCAGTCACTGGAGGGAGCAGTTGATCTCCAGGTAAGAATTCGACGGCCCGAAACACCTCTGCACGCTGCCGCTTTAGCGGAGCGGTCAATAAAACAACCGACCAAGCCTATCGCTTGGTCGGTCGAGCGGAAGCGACGGGATTCGAACCCGCGATCTCAGCCTTGACAGGGCTGCATGTTAGGCCGCTACACCACGCCTCCAGCGGTATCAACAGCGGGCGGAAGGGGATGCCTCCATTTCTGCCCGCTGTTGTGATTCTACGCTATTCAGGGCGGACCTGTCAAGCTCAATCGCGGTAACTTGGCAGCCACGCCCCAACGATGATTGGCTTGGCAGGATGCTCGACTATTGCACCGCCGTATACTTGGACAGCGTGGCGTCTAGCTGCTTGGCCAGCTCTGTATTGGACTTGATCGCCGCCATCTTGTCCTGCAAGTCTTTGCCCGGCATGAACGCAGCCGTCGCTCCCATTATCTTCTTGATCTCTGCCTGCATGTCCTTGTTGTCGCTTACCTTCAGGAAAACCTTGCGCAGGTACTCCACTCTGTCCGCCGGGACGTCAGGCGGCAGGGCCACGGCGGAGCCGGCGGCCAGGATGTACTCCACCATGGCTACCTTCTCCTGGGGAACCTTGACGCCCATATCGTACATCGTCGGCAGATTGGGAACCACCCGGCTTTTCTCTTTGGTCACCACCAGGAAGTTCTTGAGCAATTCGTCATCCTCGTCCTTCTGCGCCGACGTGTCCGACGAAACGAGGAAATCCACCTCACCGCGGGTGACGGCCAGCACCAGATCCTTCTTGCCCTTGAAACCGGTCACCACTTTGCCGTCCAACCCCAGAACGTCCATCATTACCGCGGCGCTCACGGCCAGGGCCCCTTTAGCCGTCGTGCCACCACCCTTCAGGCCCTTGGCTTTCCTCAGCTCGTCCAGGGTCTTGTAGGTCATCTTGGGTGACACCTGCATCACCTTGCCCGCGGGGAACACGTCGGCTATCCAGTTGAATTTCTCGGTGGCGTACTGCACACCGGGCGCCTTGAGAATGTCGTTGGATATCACCGCGGCGGTGCTCTTATGCACCATCGTTAGCCCATCTTTCTTCTCTTCATTGTAGACCTGGTTGAGGCCGTCTTCGCTGGCAGCGTTGCTCACCTTCACCGAACCGCCCAGCTCCTTGGCCAGATAGGGCGCGATAACGCGAGCGAGGAGGTCCGTCTCGTCGCCACCCTGCGCGCCGCTCGAAACCACCCAGTTAAACGTCTTTCCCCGATAGAATTCCTCGGGACTCGCCGAGGATGTCTGTTTGGCGCACCCCACAACCAGCCCCAATCCCAGGGCTACCACCGCTACTCCTGCCAGCCACCTTGTCAATCTGCCGTCCATTTTGGCTCCGATCTCCTTCCATTCGGCAATAAATCTGCTCGGCGCTGTCGCGCCTGCCACAGTGCTCTCGATGCCGTCGAGAATCGCCGCCGCGGTCGATTTCTGTCCTCCCTCCAAGGAATAATGAGGACATGTTAAGTATGGCGGCCACAACTGTCAATACCCGCCTACCCCCCCAAATCCGTGAGTGAACTCGGATTTGGGAGTATGGGGTGTTCTCGCGCTGTTCAATGGCCCTTTGAACCCGGCTGTTGCGGGAGTTGCTGCCCATC
>JAMDCE010000559.1 GCA_023489135.1 Chloroflexota bacterium | reverse complement strand
CAGCTACTTGAGAGATAACCAGCCGAACTTGCGCAATTATGGGCCAACCAACTTGTTGACCCATCGTTCTCTATCTGGGATCGAGGATGTCAGCAATGCGAAGTTCCTTGATTGGAAATGGAATGTACTCGCAAATTCCGGTTGTGGCAACCAAACTGTCACTACCTGTAACCTCGGCTCGTGTGTTACTGCGCCCAAGGCTCGCCGCCACGCTCCAAAGTGTCCGGAACTATCGTCTGTCACTCGTTTGCGCTGGGCCCGGCAATGGGAAGACGACGCTGCTCGTCAAACTTCCCGACGTAGGCTATCCAGTCGTCTGGTACAGCCTGGGACGTATGGATCGCGATCTGCCCGTCTTTCTCTCCCACCTTATAGCCGGAATCGCCAGGCATTACGATGGATTCGGACAGACCTGGTGGGAAAGTTCCCAGCGGCTTGAGAAGGAAGTAGACGTTATCCTCAGCTCGCTCGTGAACGAGCTTGTCGAAAAGGCTAAAGAGCACATTTTCATCGTTCTCGACGACTACCACGTAGTAGAGCAAAGTAGGGCCGTCAATTACGTCGTGGACTATTTGCTCTCCTATCTACCAGCGAATGTGCACTTGGCCATCGCGAGCCGCACTTATCCGTACTTCCCGTGCCTAGCACGCTTACAAGCCAGCGGACAGGTCCTGAATGTAAGAGAGGAAGACCTGAGGTTTACCGAGGAGGAGGTGGCAGAACTTTTCATGCACGCCTTTGATCGCCATCTCGATTCGGCGTCATTGGCAGCCATCCTGGATCACACGGAGAGCTGGGCCATCGGCCTGCAACTGATTGGGCAATTGCTTCGGGGAAGCGCACCGAAGACAGGACTCGATGCCGTATTTGCTGCCTCGAAGGATACAATGCTCAGCTACTTCGCGGAAGAGGTGCTGAAGAAGCTGCCGCTTGCTATTCAGGCTTTGTTGGTTGACTCATCGATATTCTCCCGTCTTAATGCCCGCGTTTGCGACGCTGTGCTTGGAAGGTCGGATACGGCTAAGATTCTCTCTAACCTCGAGAGAAAGGGTATGCTACTCCTCCGGCTGGACGACGAGGGGTATCGTTTTCACCACCTCTTTCAGGCCTTTCTTCAGGAGCAGCTTTCGCTCGACGCCACGCGGAAACGAACTCTCCATCAGCGTGCGGCGGCGTTCTTTGAGGATGGTGGTCACGACGAGCAGGCCATAACGCATTGTCTGCACGCCGAGGACTACGCCAAAGCGGCGACGCTAATTTCGAAGGTATCGGAAAGGCTCTTCAGTACTCGCCGTTTCGACTCCCTATCCTACTTCATAAACGAGCTTCCCAGAGAGGTCACTGGGATGTTCCCCGATCTCCTGATATGGGCAGGAAAGGTGTCCGAGGCGCAAGGAAAATTCGATGAGGCCCTGAGGCGGTACGACACCGCCGAATGCCTCTACCAGGGAAGTGGCAACAGCCTTGGTCTCAGCCGGACCCTCAGTAGCAAAGGTGATGTGCTGCTATGGGCCCAGGCCGAGCCTGGCGAAGCCGAAAACCTGCATCGGAGGGCACTGGACTATCTTGGCGATGCCAGCAGATTGGAAAGAGCGGCGATCCTCGTCGGTTTGGCGAACGACGCGATCTGTGCCGGCAACAGCGCTGCCGCCCTCGAGTTTTACCACAGCGCCTTGCACATCTACGTCGAAGAGGCCGATGAGATGGGAGAAATGCGTACGCTGATCAATCCAGGGGCGATCGTTCGTTTCACTCGAGGAGAATTCGCCGAGGCGCTGGGCTTACTCGAGAGAGCAGAACAACTTGCGATCAAGCTTGACGCCAAACAGGATCTGGGCGAATGCTACTATAGCAGGGCGGCCAGTCTCTTGTTCTTGGGCGATTACGCTGGGGCGTGCGCTGTTGCGAAGAAAGCGCTGGAGCTGGCGTATGACCTCGACAACAAGGACCTTGAGGCCCGAGCTTTCTTGATTACAGGGAATGCACTCGACGGCATCGACCCGAATAACGATCCTATCATCGAGCAGCGATTTCGACAGGGGTACGATATCGCCGAGCAGCACGGGAATCGTCGCGTTTCAGTCCTCACTCTGGTCGGCATGGCGAACCACTACAGACGCAAGGGTGACTTGCTCGAATCCGAACGGCTGGCCCGCCGGGCGCTGCAAACTATGGGAGAGGCGACTGATCAGTGGCTGCGTGCCTTCGTCTTGCGGCATTTGGGGATGGTCGAGGCTGCCCGAAATCTCCCGTCCGCGTTGCAGACGCTCACAGAGTCCTGGCTGGCTTTCGCTAAGTGCGAGGACCAGTTCAACCTGACCTGTACTCACTGGTGGTTGGCAGCTGTCCATGAGGCACGAGGCGAGATCGACGACGAGCGATACCATCTTCAGAAGTGCCTTGAGCTGGCCAGCGCCAGTAACTACGTGGCTCCATTTGTCACTGAGCCACAGATGTCCTCGCATCTCCTGAGGGATGCCCTGTCCTGGAAGCTCTCCATCACATTTGTAAGGGTTCTGCTCATGAAGATGGGATCAGTTGGCGTGCAGGTCATCCTGTCGCTCTTGTCCCATCACGACATCGACGTCAGACTGGAGGCGATCAACTGCCTGATGGCAATGGGCGGGGTGAGGGCGGCGATGCACTTGCGAGAATTGGCGAGGGAGAAAGACGAGCGAGTGCGAAGCGCGGCGGTGGATGCGCTGCGAAAGATCGAGCAGGATCCGGCCGAAGCATTGCGGATCAACCTGTTCGGACAGGTAACCGTGATGCGAGGCGAGACGCTCATCGACGCCAGCGCCTGGAAACGAAAAAAGGCGAAGGCGCTTCTAGCCTATCTTGGCTTGCAGAAAGCCGGTTGGGTGCACCGCGATGTCTTGATAGACAAGCTCTGGCCGGAAGCGGATTGGCAGTCCGCGCTGAATCAATTGAATGTGGCAGTTCACGATCTACGCCAGGTCCTGGAGCCTGAGCGTGAAGAACTGGCCCAGTCCCGCTACGTGCTCTACAGAGACAGCCGCTACCGCCTCTCGCCCGGCCAGGGCGGGTCGGTAGACGTCGAGTTGTTCGAGCTGGGGCTGCAAGCAGCGTCTCTGGAGACAGACACGGACCGGGCGATCACCAAACTGGAGGAAGCGACGCAGCTTTATAAAGGTGAGTTGATGCACGACCTCCCACAGGAAGAGTGGAGCCAGATCGATAGGGATCGGCTGGCAGAACAATACTTGTCTGCCCTCGAACGCCTTGCGGACCTTTATGAACGCAAGCGAGATTTCGATGCCGCTCTCGCCTGCTACAAGCGAATCCTCTCCCTGGATACCTGCCGCGAAGAAATACACCGCGCCCTCATCAACCTCTATGCGAAGACGGGCAGCAGAAGAGATGCAATCAAACAGTACCGTCTATGCGAGACGGCCCTCCACGAAGAACTAGGCGTGAGGCCGGAACAGGCTACGAGGTTAGCCTATGAGAAGGCCTTGTCCTGCTCCTCATAATCCGCCCCGACGTTTCTCCCTGTAAGCCACTTTGTAAGGCCCGCGTAATAACCGTGTTCTAGAATAGCACGCAGAATCCAATGACAACTGGGTTTGAAGACGGCCTGTTTCACAGCGCTTTTCCGCAACGAGGCCACAACGTCCCGGGGAGCACGGGCTATGTACGTGAGGCATGAGGCTGATGTGCCTTCAATCGAAATGGTTAGTGGCGTTCACCGTAAGTTGCTCGGCTCAAGGGGGCGGCTGATGCTCGTTCAATTCGAGATTCAGAAGGGAACAGCGGTGCCGGAGCACCAACACGAGAGCGAGCAGGCTGGCTACGTGCTGGAAGGACGATTCGAGGTGATCATCGGCGGCGAAAGGCGAATCCTTGGTCCAGGCCACAGCTATCTCATTCCCAGCAACGTTACTCACTCGGGCTTTGTGCACGAAGATGCTAAGTTTCTTGACATTTATTCGCCGCCGCGCGCCGAGTACCTGGGCTAGAGCAGTTCTCATCGAATGTGTGCATCACGCCTGAGGTTCACTACGAATCGTTGATAAGCGCCAGGCGTATGACGCCGCCGACCTAACGAACGTTAACTATCTACTGTTCGCGTGCATGGAGACGCCGGAAGCGAGCCACAGGAGATTCGCAATTTGAATGGCAACAATGGTGAACAACGCTACCCCAATAAACTAACGGAGATTCTCAAGATAGCTGCCGAGCTTTTTCACGACCACGGATACGACAAGACGACCATGCGAGACATCGCCAATGCCACTTCGCTCACCACGGCTGGCCTCTATCACCATATTGGCAGCAAGGAGCATCTACTGTACCTCATAAATATGCATGCTTTTGAGGAGGTGGAGGGATACATATTTGGTCCTGTTCAACAACTTGCCGACCCGCACGAGAAACTCAGAATGCTGATCGTGCGCACGGTGAGGCTCATCCTCTCACGCAAGGCCGTCGTCGTGCTCCTGCGTGAGAAGGCGGGAATTGAGGGCGCATATGGCGAGATAGTCAGGGAAAAGAGACGGCGCTATCTCAATCTCACCGAAAGTGTCCTGCTTGAGCTGAGGGAGAAAACGGGAGCCACAGATAGCATCGATCCCAAGGTAGCCGCCTTCAGCCTGATCAGCATCGCCAACTGGCTGCCCATGTGGTACAACCCGCGGGGGCGATTGACCGAGGCCCAGGTCGTCGAATCTATATTCAGGCTCCTCACCAACGGTTTTCTTGGTAACTGCACTGTTTACGCAAAGCGGGAGATGACTAATGGAAAATGAAATTGTTCATTTCTGGATGAGAGATATCGAGACAGCGAGTCGGGAAAGACTGCAGGAAATCCAACTCTTCAAGTTGAAGAAGATGTTGGGATACGTAGATCGAAGGTCTAAGTTCTACAAGGAGAAGTTCTCGCGGGAGAAGCTCTCTCCGTCGGCACTTCGCACCTTGGATGACCTGCGCAGCCTGCCTTTCACCACGCGGGATGAGATCGTCGCCGACCAGGAGAAAAACGGGCGAATGGGCACATTGATGGCGACGGAATTCACAGACCCCGGCCAGTCTATCGGTTTGACTGGAGTTAAGCTTAGCGCCTCAGGACAACCTGTCAGGGTGATCATTTCTATTGCCGATGCTGCCTTTCAGGGGAAGCTCGCGGCCAGGGGCCTGACCTGCGCCGGCGTGACTTCTGATGACTATTTATACGTCGCCGATTTCCCCCAGCTCAATCTGCTGTATATGAATCTGGGACTTGGCTCCATCAATTTGGGCTCTAAGTCTCTGCTGGTAGGCATGGAGCGGGCTGAAAGGAACGCCACCATTTTCCCCTCCCTGTACCCACCTTCGGCCTACTACATCACACCCAGCTACGCCAAGTTCGTTCTTCCTCTCCTCAAGAAAGCGGGCAAGAAACATCCGATAAGAACCCTGGTGGGCTGGAGCGAGCCGGGATACTCGCTGCCTACCTGGAGGAGACGATTCGAGGAGAAGTGGGCGGAGGTAAGCAGCGAACCAGATGTGAAGGTATGTGACGCCTACGGGATGGTAGAGGTAGGTTTCTTGGGCTTTGAGTGCCGGCAACAGAAAGGGCTGCACGGCTTCGAAGATGCCTACATCTACGAAGTGATCAACCCGGAAACGGGCTCACCGTTGGCTCCAGGCGAAGAAGGGGAGCTTGTCGTCACCCATCTGGAAAGGTTCGGCATGCCGCTGATTCGCTACCGCACGGGAGATATCACTTCTATCGACGATCTCCCATGCGCCTGTGGCAGAACACATTTGCGCCTGCAAGGGATCAAAGGCCGGTACAGTGAGCGGTTGGAGATCGTCGGCAAAAGGATCTATGGCAGCCAGGTCGAGGAGATAATCGGCGGCTTCGATGAGTACGGCGGCGATTTCAACATCCTCGTCGATGGATCGCGAGCCATCGAGCGGCTCCAAGTTGCCCTAGCCGGGGAGGAAGCATCCCCAAGTCTTCAATCAGCAATGCAGGAGACACTGGCGAAGAAGCTCGGGGTACCTGTTCAAGTCGTGCCTGTCGAGAGGGATGATTTGCTCATCTTTCCCCACCGTTCCGTCACGATCATCGATAGCAGAAGAGTCGAGTCTCTCAGGAAGGAGGTCAAGGACCAGCTTAAAGTCGAAGCCTAGCCTCAGTGTCTGAATCGCTGAGTCTAACTCTTGGGCGAATTTGGCGGCTTTAAGAGAGGTTGAGAGGATGTATACCGAAAGAAGATACTGGGACCCCAAAATCGAAACGATGAGCCTCGAAGAGCTAAGGATCCTGCAGGAAAGGCGATTGAAGCGCAAAGTGGAGTTTGTCTACGACAACTCTGCTCACTTCCGCCGAAAGTTTGATGAAATAGGCCTCCTTCCTGGGGACGTTAGGAATCTGGAAGACATCAACAAAATACCCTTGACGAACAAGAACGACTTGCGCGAGGGCGTGGTGAGGGCGATGAGCGCGGGGAAGAAAGTGTTCAGCGAGTTCCTGACAGTGCCTGAGCGAGACATAAGAACCATACATGCCACAAGCGGCACAACGGGCATTCCTTTCACAGTGCCCTACACCGAATTGGAGATGACTTCTCGAGGCTTCATTGCCACGGGCGATTTTCTGGCTCGGGCGTACTGGGCAGCCGGGCTAAGATATGGAGACGTTCTCGGCCATCTTTGGAACCTTGGGGGTGCGATGGTAGGGGGTGGCAATCACATTATCGCCAAAGGTGCCTGCGGCCCAGAGTACTACATGACCCTGGTCCCTTGCCACGTAGGGCGAACAGCCCAAATCCTTAAGGTGCTCGAGGATGTTGGGGCCTCTGGTTTCACCTCCACCCCATCCTATGCCCTGTACATACCCGAGTACGCTGAAAGTATCGGCATAGACGTGAGGGACCTGAAGCTAAAAGCGATCTTCTGCGCGGGAGAACCAGGTCCCGCTAGCATTCCTGGGGTGAGGGAGAGATTGGAGGAAGCCTGGGGAGCCAAGGTGTTCGATACCTACGGAGCCCCTTCGGCCGTCGTACCTTACGAGTGCGAGTTCCACACGGGCTTTCACATCCAGGCAGATATTAACGTTATTCAGATAATTGATCCGGAAACAAAGAAGGAACTCCCGCCAGGGGAATACGGCAGCATCGTGGGCACGACGGTTTACGAGTATAACGAAGCCTTCCCCTGGCTGCGGTTCGACACAGAGGACAGAGGGGCTCTCATCGAGGAGCCCTGCCCGTGTGGGCGGACTCACCCGCGCATCGCCTCGGTGCCGGGCCGCTGGGATGACATGGTCAAGATAAAGGGCTTTCAACTTCACCCCAACGCCGTAGAGAGGGTTATCGGCGAGACAAAAGGCTGCTCGGGCGAGTTCCTGATCATCGTGGACAAGGACGATGAGGGTAAAGACCGGGTATCGATCAGGATCGAGCACGAGCCGGACCTCGGCAACCTGGAGCGGTTCCGTGAGAATCTGCAGCACTCGATTCGCACCGTGATCACTTTGAAAGCAAACGTCGAGATGTTGCCAAAAGGGACATTGGGGCGATTTGTGATGAAAAAACAGAGGATAGTCGACCTTCGTACGAAGGAGGCTAGAGACAAATTCGAGCAATCCGTAAGGTTGAGAAGCGCGGAATACTTCGATTGAGCGGAATGAAGGAGCACCTATGACAAAGTATACAGAAATGTGGGATGTCATTGAGAACAAATACAAGGACAAGTATGCCACCACGTTCGAAAGCTACAAGAATAGCGTAAATATGCGCGAGTTGGCGCTGATTGGTCGAGCTGGATACGGGTTGTGGCAAGGAGGCGAACTCCTGAGCGGTGCTTTGATCTCCATCGGCAAGTTTGCCAAGGTCGTTTTTCTTATGCCAGGTGAACGGCAGAACAGCCCCACTCGTTCTTTCATCAGATACGCCGATTCGCCCATCAGTTTTCCGGCGAGCGATATTTACAGGCCCGACCATCTGCTCCTGGCAGAAGCCGATATGCTCAATTTTAGGTCGGTTGCCTTCGATATAGATATCCCGCAACTCACGGCTAAGATGGACGAACGCGGTCTGATCATCGTGAATTCCTCAAAGCATCCATCGGAGTTACAGGGCTCGCTGAAGGCCAGGGTTGCAACAGTGGATGCCGCGAGGATTGCACTCGAACTGCTGAGGAGTCCTTTTCACATCAATACCGCTATGATTGGGGCTTATTTAGCATTGACTAACGTCATGTCGATGGAATCCTTCGAGCATTCGATCAAAACGTATAGAGACCCCAGGGGGCGTATGGTTTACGCCGGTGCGAAGGGAGATATCAACATCAAGGCGGCCTGGGCAGGCTACGAGTCGGTCAGGGTATAGTTGCCCGTCAGTGCGGGGTTTTGGGGAGTTCTCCAGGAATCCCGTCTTCCCAGGCGGGTTGTCGAGCACCAATGCCTGATAGGCGCCGTGATTATGCAAATGGGAGTAGAGAATGGTAGCGAAAGAAGAAAGCATTAAGTTCGTTCGATCATTCGATGAAGTCATCCAAGAAGTATTGAAACGAAACTATCGCTATGTGTGGCGACCAGAGTACATAGATGATCTGGCTGAGGGGCCACGATGTTGCGCCGGGCAGGGGGTTCCCGCCTCTATGGGTGCGGACCTTGTAATGAAGGAATTCGAGATCAGAATCGATCAGCACAACTGCACGCAATGCGGCATTTGTTGGGTGTTTTGCCCGCTGGGTGTAATCTACCAGGATGAAGAAGGCAATTTCATCATCGACGAAGATTACTGCCGCGCCTGTGGTGTGTGTGTAGAGGAGTGTCCAACACAAGCTGTAGAGATGACCAAGATCAAGCGCTAGTAAGCAGGGGGTGAAAATGTCAGAAGTCGGATACTTGAGGGGTAATCAAGCAGCAGCTTTGGCGGCGAAGCTGTCTCGCATTCAGTTCATGGGCGCATACCCAATCCCGCCATCATCA
>JAMDCE010000285.1:3981-8957 GCA_023489135.1 Chloroflexota bacterium | reverse complement strand
ATGAGCCTTACCTGAGTGCCAGGATAGTAAGGTACAGCAGCCCGCCCCGTTCGTGGCCCAACTGGCGTCCTCAAAACTCTGGAGGGATTAAGCGATGGGTGGATCGTCCACGGTGGCCCCGTCTGACTCCAACATGGAGGTGGTAAAGACCATTTGTGACCGTTGTCACTGCGCCTGTGGCGTGCTGGCCTACGTGAAGGATGGTCGCGTCATGAAGGTTGAGGGAGACCCAGATTACCCTCAGAATCAGGGGATGATGTGCCCGAAGGGCTTATCGGTAACGCAGTTACTATATTCTCCCGACAGAATTAAGTATCCCCTCAAACGAACTGGCGAAAGAGGTGAGGGCAAGTGGGTCCAAATTACGTGGGATGAGGCGCTGGATACCGTCGCCCGTGAATTCCGAGGAGTGCTGGACAAGTATGGTCCGAACTCAATCTCCTGGACCTGGGGTGACGCCGCCTACCATGGTTCCAAAGTCACCAAACAGGCCTGGCTCAAAGCCATGGGAGGATCTCTTCGCTTCCATTCCGACGCTCACTACTGCTACCATCCGGTGATGATTGCCAATGGGGCCACCTTCGGCGCCTTCGTCACTTCAGAGATCGGTCTGGACTACCGGAATAGCAAATGCATCATTCTTTGGGGTGGCAACCCTGTCGCCTCCCATCCCAGCTTTGCCCGCGATGTGATGGTGGCGAAGAAAAACGGGGCCAAGCTCATCGTCATCGATCCTCGCTTTACGGAAATAGCTTCAAAGGCCGACCTCTTCTTGCAGGTGAGGCCCAGCGCCGACGATGCCCTGGCCCTGGGGATGCTTAACATCATTATCTCCGAAGAACTGTACGACCGAGACTTCGTGGAGAGCTGGTGTCTGGGGTTTGACGAGCTTAGGAAAAGAGTGAAGGAGTACCCGGTCCAGCGCGTGGCGGAGCTGACCTGGCTGCAGGAGGACGACATCGTCAAGGCGGCCAGGCTATTTGCCAAGACCAAGCCGGCCATCTGCCACAACCGTTTGGGCGTACAGATGACTACAAACGCGGTGCAGACTCTGAGAGCTATCTCTTTCCTGCCCGTGATCACGGGCAACCTGGACGTCAAGGGAGGTCACATCTTCCCCAATCATCCCCAGGGCTTCAAGACGCTGGGGCAGATCTTCGGTGGGGACCTCCGTTTGCCTAACGAGGATACAGCCATCGGGGCCAAGGAGTATCCTTTGTTGACAGGATCGAGATCTCTAGCGCTGGATCCCTGCCACCCACCTAGCGTGGTACACGCCATTTTGACGGGGGAGCCATATCCAGTTCGCGCTATTTGGGCCCTCAACAATCTGCTCCTGGCGCTCGAGGACACGGGGGAGATGAAGCGAGCCATCCTCAGTCTAGATTTCTTCGCGGGGTCCGACTTCTTCATGACCCCGACGATGGAGCTGTGCGATGTCATTCTTCCTCCCTGCACCTACCTGGAGAGAAACGAGATTGAGGATCGCTTTTACACCAGTATGATCGGGGCCAGGCAGCAGGTGGTCGAGCCTCTATATGGGGCGAGAAACGAGCGCTGGATGGACCTGGAGGTAATCCGGCGAATGGGCTTGGAGATGCCACGGGAATTCACCAACGACGAAGAGTACAACAACTATTGGCTCGATGGTATGAGCATAACCTTCGACGATCTCAAGGCGCGGCGCCAGATTGAGGAGCCCGTGCGATACAAGAAGTACCTGCAGAATGGGTTCAAGACTCCGAGTAAGAAAGTCGAATTGTACTCCACGATCTTTGCCGAGCAAGGTTACGATCCCCTGCCGTATTACGAGGAAAACCCTCAGACACCACTCTCTCGTCCAGACCTGGCTGAACAATACCCGCTGACTCTCATAACTGGCGGACGCAACGTGCTCTACTGGCACGGGACCAACGGGCAACTGCCGTGGCTGCGCGAGATTCTGCCTGAACCGGAATTCGAGATTCATCCGGAGACAGCCGCGGAGTTAGGGATAAAGGATGGCGACTGGGTCTGGATTGAAACGCCGCAGAAGGAAGGTCGGGTGAAGCAGAAAGCCGTCCTGACTGAGGGGATAGATCCACGGGTGGTCCACGCTCCCTCGCACTGGTATTATCCGGAGCGACTGGGGTTGGAGAGCGCCCTGGAGGCGAATATAAACTCCATTATTTCCAATGACCCTCCGTACGACCCGATCAGCGGGGCAACGCCGCTGCGTGGGTTGCTCTGCAGGGTGTATAAGGCTTAGACCGGGTGTTCAGCCCTCTGCTACTTGGCAGTGATCTATGGGCAGCGAAAAGTAGAAAGAGCTTCCTTGTCCTTCCTCACTGTGCACCCACATTCGGCCGCCGTGGCGGGCAATTATATCGCTGCTTATGTACAGTCCCAGACCCATTCCTCCATGAGCCACCGGTGAACCGATGTGGGCCTGGTAACCCTGCTCAAAGATCCTGTCCTGTTTGTTCTTGGGGATTCCGATTCCGTGGTCCTTGACCATCACCACGGCTTCTTCGCGGTCCAGTTCTACTTGGACCTCAATCTCTCCGCCGTGAGGGGAGAACTTGACGGCGTTGCTGATAAGGTTGGTGAAGACCTGCTCGACGCGGCTTCTATCCGCGTTCACGCTCACGCAGCCCTTGGATCGCATCGTCAGTTGGTGATGCTCTAGAGCAACGGCGAGCCTTTCTATGATATCTTTCAGCAGACCCACCAGGTCAAAGCACTCAGTCTGCAATTCCAGGCGGTCTGTTTGCGCTTTGGAGACATCTAGAAGCTCGTTTACTAGATCTGTCAACCGGTCCGCCTGGCTATGAATCACCTTCAGACCCCGGCGCTCGTAAGCTCTCTCCGGCGTTTCCGGAAGCTTCCTCAGCATCATCTGGGCATAGCCTTTCAGAGAGGTGATCGGAGTCCTGAGCTCGTGAGAAGCCTGGGAAATAAGATCATCCTTGGCCAACTGCGATTGTTTGAAAGAAGTGACGTCGTGGAAAACCGTCACTGAGCCGGTGATTCTTCCTTCGACATCGAGCACTGGGGCGGCGCTAACGCTGAGGTAGTTAAGCTTCCCGCTGGGCCCCTTAACCGTCAATTCGCCATCTTTGATCGTTTCTCCCTTTAGCGCGCGAACGGGGGGAACATCCTCCGGTTCCATAAGCTGGCCCGTCAAATCGCGAGCGGGGAACTGCATTCCGGCCGGCGATGCGCCAAGGGGGTCAGGAAGCTCCCAACCCAGGAGCCTGCGCCCGGCCTCGTTGACAGCCGCGATTCTACCAGAAGTATCGACGATGGCCACGCCGTCGGCGATGCTGTCGATAACGGCCTCGAGCTCGCTGGCCTTTTGCTGGGCAATTTTGCCCATTGTGTCCCGTGCTTCTCGTTCCAGCCGCAGCCTCCTTGTCAGAAATCCCATACCAACGGAAAGGGCAAGAAAGAAGAGTGAACGACCAAGCACTGGTTCGAGCTCAGGTTGGACGAAGTTCGGAGAGGTGAAAAGGGTTATAGCCCAGTAGCTTCCCGTAACCAGCACGCCGGTGGCTATTGAGCCGATCAACTCAAGGCGCAAAGCCGCGGCGATGATAACAAAAACAAAGCCGAGGTAGGTGTCGGGCAGAAAGCCCGTGTCGGCGACGAAGATGCTGATGACGATGAGGTCGAGAACAGTGGAGAGCGCAGCGACGGCCAGGAGGCGTCGAGGCGTCATTCTGACGTGATAGGCCAGGACAAAGAAGAAAGAGTTATACAGAATCAAGAACGCCGCTGGTGCGGAATGCCAGAAACTCGAAACAGACGCTTTCTCCAGATAGACCACCTGGCCTACGATAATGACCACGGCGATCCAGCGCAGGTTGACGATGGTTCGCTCGATTCTCAGGCTGTGCTCCGCATCTTGCACTTGAAGCTTCACTCCCTCAGGGCCTCCTCGTTCCGCCGCATGGGGTGGGTCTCCCGGGTGACCCACTCATTCCTGTCGTTGGGGTGAAATGCCCGATCTAAGAAGTCTGGCGCCATCGTTCCTGGACAGTACTTCTGAGATCGGACGGGAACTTGCGAAATGTTCCAGGGACTAAAGGGCGCGTCAGAGGTACTTAGGAGTCTGAAGCTACTGGAGGGACGATGAGGGCGAGGAGCTTCTGAACGCCAATATCCTAGCCTATCTCGGGCATTATTATAAGGTGTTTCTTGCTAAAGTCAATAGTCCTCACGACCCTTGATGAGTCAGAATTTCCCGGTAGGAAGATCGGCTAGCGACCGATTAGCTGGCCCGATCATACCGATGAATCGCCCGCAGATTCCCTGGAGGTATTCTCCGACGGGCAGGCTGTGGTCGCCTCGCATCGGCCTAAACAGGGGTCACGCAATAGGTGATGCCGTCTCGCTCCCAGCCCTTGGTCTCAACTTTGACTTTCTCGACCCGCGAGAGTTCACCGCGCATAGCACGTCCGGAGGCTTTCACCTGTCGAAGGCGGTCGTTGGTGGCCCTCTCCAACTGATCGACGTTGATCCCCCTGGTCACCTTGATCTCAACCAGATTCTGTCTGGCCAGACCGTGAACGATCACCTCTACCGCGGTGTCCAAGTCCAAAGGCTCCAATCGATCCAAGACCATTTTCCCACCTCCGTTACAGCGAAAGGAGCAACAGGCGTGAAGCGTTTTCCAAGCGCACAATCAGACCTTGGAGAGCTTCGCCAAGTCTTCAGATTTCATCGTGGGGTTCTAGCGCGAGATGAGCCAGAGTAACCGGCAATATCTCGAGAAGAGACCTTCTTTACGTAATATCGTAGCACAACTTGCTCTGAATGTGAACAACTGGATTTGGCCCGGTTGACCGGGCCATTGACCTGTTCATCCACCAGAGATTAGAATGGGCGCCTGGTAAGAGAGGTCAGTGACTTTCGTTAAGGACGCATAAAGAGAGGATCTGGCGCGATGGGAAAGCCGACCTACGAAATCGTGGGAGACTTGCAGGGATTTGACT
>JAMDCE010000285.1:2727-3971 GCA_023489135.1 Chloroflexota bacterium | reverse complement strand
CCGGATACCCCAGAGTACTTGGAGTACTACGCGGCGCACCCGGAGCTGGAGGAGATCGACGAGAAACTGAGAATCTTCTACGATGAGGACCTAGCCAGGGAGCAGCGGGCCAAGGCTTTTCCCGAGAACCCCTTCGCCCTGGCCATCGGCTCGACCTGGAGAATGATCCCTGGAGCTTTGGGAAATGCCGTCGATGGTCCCGTGGGGTCGCAAAAGGTACCGGTAAATCCGCATAAAGCCGCGGAGAGTGTCAAAGGAATAGGCCGGTACTTCGGGGCTGATCTGGTGCGGATCGGTCATCTCAATCCGGCGTGGGTCTACACGCATAACGGTCGGTGGTTCTACGAGGGGCAGAAACGGGGACAGAGGAACACGTTAAGTCACCGCTATGCCATCACCATGATCTTTGCGCAAAGCTGGCCGATGATTGTGGCTGGTCGTGAACCGTCTCTTTCCAGCGAGATCGATTGCGGGCACATCTACGGCAAAATGGCGGTTGCCGGAGTGAAGTTGGCGGCCTACATTCGTTCCTTGGGCTATCCGGCCCGGGCTCACCACGTCGCCAATTATCAGGTGCTCCAGGTCCCGATCGCCGTCGATGCCGGAGTAGGCGAGTTGGGACGCAACGGTTACGTCATTTCAAAGGAATTCGGCCCGGCAATTCGACTGGCAACGGTGACTACAGACCTGCCAATGACACTGGATGAGCCGGTGGAAATAGGTATCCAGGACTTCTGTGCCAGATGCAGAAAGTGCGCCGAGGCTTGCCCGGCCAAAGCCATTCCCGTGGGCGAGAGGGTGGTGGTTCGGGGAGTGAGAAAATGGAAACTGGATGAAGTCAAATGCTACCGCTTCTGGAACGCTAAGGGAGCGGACTGTTTCATCTGTATGGCCGTTTGCCCCTGGACGAAACCTTCCAACCCTCTCCATAGAATCTCGCGAGAACTGGCCTCCCGCTCCTCGCTGGCCCGTTCTATTTTGATCCGGGCCGACGATCTTTTCTTTGGAAGGAAGCCAACGGCTAGTCCGTATCCTGACTGGCTTCGCCCATAATCTCCAGCCTCGCCTCGTCCGTTGTGTAGCACCAGTTTTCAGTTCTAGAAAGGGCGGAAACTCTTTCTACCCCGACCACCTTTCGGAGGATGTGGAGGGAGCGTGTGGGTGCGCCGCACCCACACGCTCCCTCCACATCCTCAAAATAAACAAGATGGGCAAGACTGGAGCGCGCCCGGCGCGCACGAGTC
>JAMDCE010000285.1:0-2639 GCA_023489135.1 Chloroflexota bacterium | reverse complement strand
GTTGAAGCTGGCGAAGGAACAGGAGCCTGCCGGAAGACCATTTCTGAATTAGAGCACGGGTTACCGGGAAGCCGGGTGGTGTCTATCTCAGCATAAGGAAATAGATTCCCACGGCGGCGGCGAGGACGGTCAACTGGGGAACAATCATCAACCGGTAGACCCTGGCGACGTCCGCCTTGAAGAACTGATTGGTCAGAATAAAGCAGAGATGGATGGGAGAGAGCATAACGCCGGCAAAGCCGGCGACGAAGGTGAGGGCCACCAGGGGCATAGTCATATTGCCCGCGTGGCTGAGGCCTAAGATCATGGGAAAGGAGGTCGCCACGGGCGCCTGAGAGAAACCGGTGAGGAACCCTACAAGGAAGGCGAGAACACTGACCATCGCCTCCACGGGAACACCCAGAGACTCGAAGAATTTCGGGAGGCTATCCACGGCTCCACTGGCGACGAGCACGTCTTTGAACACCATTATCCCGATCACGACGAAGACGACATTGATCGACAGGCTCTCTCTGACTGTGTCGATCACTCGGCGGGGTGAGTACCTGTTCAGCCCCAGAAGGGAAATGACGGCAATGGCCAGAGCGATGGTGACATCCACCCTCAAGAGAATCACCATGATCAGCACGGCCACGATGGGGCTGAGGCCGATGGCGAGATCTCGCCAGTGCTTGCTCGCCTCGTGGTCGACAGGATCCTTGACATGGTGCCGAACTCCGGCGAAGCTGAAAGGAGCGGCGACGAGGGCAGCCAGGACGGTAAAGGGAATTTGGGCGAGGATCATGTTCCGAATGGGGATATTGAGGATTTGAGAGCCCAGAATGAGCGCAGGATAGATGGGAGAGACGTATTCCCACAGATGGCGGTACCAATAGTTGATGAAGCTTTTTCGCTCGGGGCTGAGGTCGATGGCGAGACTGGCTTGCTCCACCATCGGCGCGGAGAAAATGGCACCGCCAGCCGAAGGCAGCAGTCCGATGAAGGCTGGCAGAGCGACCACGACGAGCCGGTGATCCCGGACGAGGCCGCCAAGGGAGGTGATCATCCTCTGGAGGATCAGGGTTTTTCGCATCACGTTCTCCAGAACCATGATCAGGACGAAGACCAGCACGAGATTCAGGGTGGTTGGTTGGATAGCGGCGAGAACGGAGACCCGGCCGATCTCTAGGGGAGGAAGCTGAAAGAGCAGGCCCAAGAAGATGGCCGAGGTGATCATAACGATCCCGAGATTCAGCTTCTTCCTCAGTAGCGCGATCATCAAGGCGAAAATCAAAATGACCTTGAAGGTCTCGATCATTTCTCCACAGCCTCTCTCGCCCGCCTTGCCCCACGGGGGGGGGCCGCTTTCAAGGCATCTGTTCCAACTAATCGCGCCTGATACCGGATGGAGTCGGCATTTCGCCCTTGTTTCGCTTGTTTGACCCCTCCCCAGCCCTCCCCACATGAGGGGAGGGAACATTTCACCTCCCACGAGTGTGTCATTTCAATCTCCCGCCGCTTGCGGGGGATTAAGGGGGGCACTCCAGAATTGGTTGGAACAGATGCGGTTTCGAAGACGCTTAGCGATTATATGGGGCGCCAACCTCCGGTGTCAAACGCGATTCAGGCAGTGTATGGAATATTGCAAAACAGGATAGCCTGGGGAGGGAATTGTCATTCTGAACGGAGTGAAGAATCTCCCGTCGAGGGGAGAGACCCTTCACTGCGTTCAGGGTGACAGTTTCTGCAATGCTGCGTACAGCGGGCGATTCATGGTTCTACCAATAATCGAGGGCTCACGTGATCAAGGGGCAAGCGGTTGAGGTAGGGGCATAGCGCGCTGTGGTCCTACAGATGTAACCTTCTCAGATCCGACGCAATGACTTTTCAACCCCAGTTCTTGGTAGAACCGCAATTCGCGACCGTTGCAGGGCGCAAAGCGTTGTGTTATAATACCTTGTACTCTTGTGGGCCGAGGACGTGGAAGATCCGTAAAGGGAGGCTATGATGACGTTGCAGAAAACGGAAAAGGATACGATTATACACGATTATCAGGTGCACCAGACTGACACAGGGTCCCCTGAGGTGCAAATCGCCCTATTAACGGAGCGCATCAATCAGCTAATCGAGCATCTGAAAGTTCACGGGCACGATCATCATTCGCGCCGGGGACTGCTGAAGCTAGTTGGCCGCCGCCGCCGTTTGCTGGCTTATCTTAGCTCGAAGGATGTGGAGCGCTACCGGGCCGTTATCGGTCGACTCGGCCTGAGGAAATAAATCGCCAGTCGCTTGGAGTTACGAGTTTAGCTCTATACTGCGACAACCATCAACCCAGGGAGTAGTCCCTGGGTTTTTGATAAACTGAAAAAATAGAAATGGATAAGAGGTGAATTAATGGTACATCATTTTGAGACGATGGTCGGAGGGCGTATCTTGAGCCTCGAGACCGGCAAGATTGCCGAGCAGGCTCACGGGGCCGTGATAGTGCGATACGGCGATACGATTGTCCTGGCTACGGTTCTCGGCGCGGCCGAAGCAACAGAGGGTCAGGATTTCTTCCCTCTCACCGTCGACTATGAAGAGAAGATGTACGCCGCGGGCAAGATTCCGGGCGGATTTATCAAGCGTGAAGGTCGTCCCCCCGAGACGGCAATCCTGGC
>JAMDCE010000205.1 GCA_023489135.1 Chloroflexota bacterium | reverse complement strand
AGGTTTAGAGTACCACTCACGGTGGCCGCGATTTCACTCACAGCCAGAAACTGCTGAGTCCTTTTCTCCATATCTTCGTGAAGTCTGGCGTTTTCGAAAGCTATGTTGGCGTGGTTTGCGTAGAGCTTCACCATCTCAATCTCATCCGGACTTGGCCTATCAGGCTCATCGAAGAATATGGCAATGACGCCGCTGACAGTGCCATCCTGGCGAACGATAGGAACAGAGAAAAGCGAGCGAAACGCCTGGTTCGCCGCGATCTCTCGAAGGTTCGGCCAGTTGGAGGCCCCTTCCACGACGGTGCAAGATCCAGTCTCTATCGCTAGCCCAAATGGGGAATTATCCATCTCGAAGCTCGCGGGTGTCTCGGCGAAGCCACAACTTGCCAGCAACCGCAGTTCTTTGCCGTTAGGTTCCAGGGAAAACAGCTTGCATCTGTCCGTGTGCGCCAAACCAGCGACAGTTGTCACTATCTCCTGGAGAATTGTCCCCAAGTCTGGATTGGAGACGATTTGACGAGAGAGCTGATGGATTTGCACGGGATTCCCGACTTCCTGCCTCAGATCATCTCCGAAGGTTAACCTTTACTCGCCGTTTTCCAGTGATGGAGTAGAAGCGGCCGACTCGACAGGATGCAGAGTGGCGCTGTTTAGCAGAAGTAACTGTCTATGATAGCACCCCTGCTTGATGGATACTGCAAGCGCGGGAGGTTCTGCGATCAATTAGCTATCCTTGAAAGGCGACCTCCGCATGGGCCGAAAAGACTGGCTGGAATCAGGAGTTCGGATTCCGGGGGTCTGCCAATTGGCACCTGGACGATCAGGACACGAATTACTCCTGGCCTCAATTTAGGCCGGCACAATATAATAGGTTACCGGCCAGCTTGTCAAGGGATATGGCGGTTCCCAGACTATTGGACGTTCGGAAAGAAAGGATGCTAGAATAAAGAAGAGACCACTAGACGAGGATGTCACCGTAATGTCTCCAACGCCGGAAACCGCTGGTGAGCCTACAGATGCTACCAAACCGGTCATTCTCGGGCTCAGCCGCAACGTCTTTGTCCTGGGGCTGGTCAGCCTGCTAACGGACGTTAGCAGCGAGATGATCTTTCCCATTATGGCTCTCTTCCTCAGCAACGTACTGGGAGTGCAGGTGTCTCTCATCGGACTCATCGAGGGAGTGGCCGATGGCACTTCCAGCCTCCTCAAGGTCTTCTCTGGCTGGTTCTCCGACAAGATCGGGCGCCGCCAACCCATTGTTGCTTTCGGCTACGGACTCTCTACGGTGGCCAAGCCCTTCTTAATTCTGTCCACAAGCTGGTGGCACGTGCTGGGGGTTCGCTTTACCGATAGGGTCGGCAAAGGGATGCGCACCTCACCGCGCGATGCGCTTATTGCCGATTCCACTGAAGGGGCCACCATGGGTCGCTCTTTCGGCTTCCATCGAGGAATGGACACAGCCGGGGCTGTTGGCGGATTGGTGGTAGCCGCTTTGGTGGTCTATCTGATGCAGGCCAGCGATCCCTTCCTGATGCGGAGCACCTATCAGGTGCTGGTAGCCATCTCCATCATTCCAGCGCTCCTGGCCGTCCTGCTCATCGTCATTTTCGTCAGGGACCGCCGCTCCCGGCGTGCCTCCACGCAGCGGGTTTCCTTGAGGCTGAAGGGGCTGGACCGGCGATTCAAGATCTTCCTGATTGTGATCGTCATCTTCACCCTGGGCAATTCCAGCGACGCCTTTCTGATCTTGCGGGCCCAGAACCTGGGCGTTGGCACTCTTAACATCCTACTGATGCTCATCGGGTTCAACGTTCTAGATACAATCGTGTCAGTTCCTGCAGGGGTGCTCTCCGACCGGATCGGACGTCGCCGGGTGCTGGTAGCCAGTTGGATCCTCTACGGCGCGGTTTATTTGGGCTTCGCTTTCGCCAATGTTGGCTGGCAGGTCTGGGGTCTCTACGCCGTTTACGGGCTCTACTATGGCGTAACTGAAGGCGTGGGGCGCGCCTTCGTGGCCGACATGGTGCCTGCATCGGAGCAGCGGGGGACAGCCTTCGGCGTCTACAACGCCGCGGTCGGCCTCGTAGCGCTGCCGGCGAGCTTCATCGCCGGTCTTCTCTGGGACGCCATCAACCCCAGCGCGCCGTTTCTTCTTGGCGCCACATTGGCCATTCTGGCGGCAATTCTGCTTATGACGATAATTCACGAAAGAAAGCCCGCGAGCGCCTCCGCCGATATCTAGGGGATAGGGGTTAAGGGTTAGAATGCTTTCCGCTCTTATCGCCTTAACCCATAACCCCTAACCCTTCTAACCCTCGCCCTTTCAAAAGATAGAGCGCAATGCCGCCGAGATTTCGACATCGAAGGCTAGAGCCAATTGGCGTAACTGGTCTTCCGGCGCAGGTGCGTCCGAAACTGCCCGTTCAGGTACCAAAGCATCGCCAGGCTGTTGTGGAAAGGTCCGACTCTTCTCCAGATGGACGGAAAGGAATAGAACTCCCGCCAGGACCAGTTCAAGCCTTCCTGCAGCCGCTGCGCCGACATTCGCTTAGGCTCGTAGACCACTGTTCTCAAGTTGTATTTGGACCAGTCTCGCGAGGTTATGCGGCCTTCTTTTTCAAGTCTTTCGTGCAGGGCCGTGGCTGGGAACGGCGTGAGAACATTGAACTGAGCCAGTTCTAGCCTCACTTTTTGGGCGAAGCGAACCGTGCGCTCGAAAACGTCTTCATCGTCCTGATCCAACCCGAAGATAAAAGCGCCAGCGATGGATATCCCGTGGGAGTGGATCTTCCGGATTGCCTGCTCGTACTCTTCAACGGCGTTCACACTCTTCCCCACCGATTTCAGGCCGTCCGGGGAGAGCGACTCAAACCCGATGAACATTCCGATGCAGCCACTGACCGCGGCTAGCCGAAGCAGCTCCTGGTCTTTAGCCATATTGATAGAGCCCTGGCTGGCCCATTTCAGCTTGAGCGGAATCAGCGCTCGGAAAAGCTCCTTGGCCCGGCGGGGGTTGCCCACAATGTTATCGTCGAGGAAAAACACGGCACGCTGGCGAAAACACTCGGCCTCGCGCACTATGTCGGCAACGGGACGGAAACGGTACGTCCGACCGAAGAAGGTGCTGACCGAGCAATAAGAGCAGTTGAACGGGCAGCCGCGGGTGGTAGATACGGTATTGCTTAAAAGGTAACCGTTCTTGGCAAAAAGATCGCGGCGGGGATGGGGAAGGGCGACCAGGTCAGGCCGGCCGTGACTTCGATAGAAGGGCTTGAGCTGGCCTTCGCGCAGGTCGGCTATGAGCCGGGGCCACGTTTCCTCTGCTTCTCCAACCACCACCGCGTCGGCGTGCTGGGCGGCTTCTTCGGGCAAGGCGGTCGGGTGGATTCCGCCCAGAACAACAGTGGCTCCTTTCGCCCGGTAGGCATCGGCAATCGCATAGGCTCGGTTAGCCGTGCGAGTGGTGGAGGTTATTCCAACGAGATCAACGCGCTTTTCAAAATCAATTGCGGTGATGTTTTCGTCGGTTAGGCCAATCTCCAAGTCTGGGGGGGTCAACGCAGCGACGATGGCCAGATTAACGGGAGGAGAGAACGAAGTGTACTTCTTTGAATCGCCGATAATCTCTTCACGCCCGGGCGCGATCAACTCCAGCCTCATTGGTTCTCCGTTCTCGCCGGACATCTGACGATCGAACGAACCGGGGGCTCGCACCGAAACTGACGGACGCCTTCGACAGAGAGAAACGTGAAGCTTAAATTGTGAGAGGGCGTGGCGCGATATTTCAATTATAACACTACCCGATGCCTCACGCAACGATTTGACATCGCTCAAGGGTTGCCAGGCTTCATTTTTTGTCATATTCTTAACAGCGTCCCAATTCAAGTGACGAGAGCTACGAAAGGAGACGGTAATGTCGCTGCAAGAAGAAGCATTGGTGCTTCACCGAGAGAAACGCGGCAAGATCTACGTTGGGAGCAAGGTCGCAGTTAACAACGCCCACGACCTGAGCGTCGCCTATACGCCTGGGGTGGCCGAACCCTGCAAGGAGATTGCTCGCGACCCCGAACTCCTGGACATCTATACCTCGCGCTGGAACATGGTCGCCGTTGTTTCCGACGGGTCGGCGGTGCTGGGTCTGGGAAATATTGGCGGACGCGCCGCGATGCCGGTAATGGAGGGAAAGTCGGTCTTGTTCAAAGCCTTCGCCGGCGTCGACGCCTTCCCTATCTGCCTGGACACTCAGGACCCGGATGAGATCATCCGCACCGTGCAGGTGCTCGAGCCGACCTTCGGAGGCATTAATCTGGAGGACATCGCCGCTCCCAACTGCTTCTACGTCGAGAGTGAGCTCAAAAAGAAGACGAAGATGCCGATCTTCCACGACGATCAACACGGCACCGCCGTCGTCGTGTCCTCCGGCCTTTTCAACGCCCTTAAGCTCACCGGGCGCAAAATGTCCGACCTCAACGTAGTCGTCAACGGCGCTGGCGCCGCGGCTGTAGCCATCACCAAGCTTCTCCTTTCCATGGGTGTAGGAAGCGCCGTGCTGTGCGACCGAAAAGGCATCATCTACCGGGGACGAGGCGATCTGAATCCCAGCAAAGAAGAGATCGCCAACCTTACCAACCGCGACAACGAGAAGGGCGCTCTGGCCGACGCGATGCGTGGCAAGAACGTCTTCATCGGCGTGTCCTCGGCTAAAGTGGTGTCCGCCGAGATGATCGCCACAATGGCCAAAAACCCCATCGTCTTCGCCATGGCCAACCCGGTGCCGGAGATTCTTCCCGAGGAGGCCAAGGCCGGCGGCGCCAGAATCGTGGCCACCGGAAGATCGGATTTCCCCAACCAGGTAAATAACGTTCTGGGCTTTCCTGGCATTTTCCGCGGCGCGCTGGATGTGCGGGCCACCGACATCAACGAAGAAATGAAGATCGCCGCGGCTCGCGCCCTTGCCGACTTGGTGGCACCCGAGGAATTGACCGAAGATTACTTCATCCCCAGAGCTTTCGATTTGCGGATTGCCCCGGCCGTCGCCTCGGCCGTGGCCGAAGCGGCCGCAGCCAGCGGAGTGGCGCGCAAACCCATGACCGGAGCAGAGGTGGCCGAGCATACCAGGCAGTTGCTGAAGAATCAAAGGAGTGAAGAATAGTGGTCAGAGATATCCAGGCCTCCCAGATTTCCGAGGTGGTCTCTCGCCTGTGCCAGGACGCCTGTCTCTTCCTGCCCGAAGATGTCCTCGAGGCCATCCGCCAGAGCAAGGAAGACGAGGTGTCACCGGCCGGCAAAAGCGTTCTCCAGCAGTTGCTGGACAACGCGGCCATAGCCGAGAGAGAAGCTATTCCTCTCTGCCAGGACACTGGCGTTACTGTCGTATATCTGGAAGTTGGCCAGGACGCCCATATCGTCGGCGGCGACCTGGAAGGGGCGATCAACGAGGGAGTGAGACGTGGTTATACCGAAGGATACCTGCGCAAGTCTGTGGTGCAGGATCCCTTGTTTGCCCGAACCAACACCAAGGACAACACGCCGGCCGTGATTCATACGGAGATCGTACCCGGAGATAAGCTAAGAATCACCGTTCTGCCCAAAGGTGGCGGCAGTGAAAACATGACCCGCTTGGCTATGCTGAAGCCTTCGGATGGGGTCGAAGGAGTGAAGAAGTTTATCGTCCAAACCGTCGATCAAGCCGGCCCTAATCCCTGCCCCCCGGTTATAGTGGGAGTCGGCGTTGGTGGAACCTCCGACAAGACGATGTATCTGGCCAAGAGAGCTCTTCTCCGGAAGGTTGGAGAGAGGAATTCCGATCCGAAGATAGCGGACCTGGAAGTGGAGTTGTTGAACCTCATCAATGGTCTCGGCATAGGCCCGCAAGGTCTGGGCGGACGGGTGACGGCGCTAGACGTGCACATTGAGACTTTCCCTTCTCACATCGCGAGTCTGCCCGTCGCCGTTAATTTGCAGTGCCACAGCGCCAGGCAAGAATCGGCCGAGCTCTAGCCCGCTCGTATGGACCGAGCTTGTCTGCGGCAACCATTAGATTAAGGAGAGGACATGGTTAACCGAATCACCCCTCCCCTCACAGAACAAGACATCGCCGAGTTTAAGGCAGGGGATGAGGTTTCTATTACCGGCGTTATCTACGTTGGCCGCGATGCGGCCCACAAGCGTATGGTCGAGGCGTTGGATCGAGGCGAACCACTGCCTTTCGACGTCAAAGGGCAGATCATCTACTACATGGGGCCCTCGCCGGCCAAACCAGGCCAGGTGATCGGCTCGGCCGGGCCAACCACGGCCGGCCGCATGGATGCCTACGCTCCGAGGCTGATGGCGGAAGGGCTGAAGGGGATGATCGGCAAAGGAGCGCGAGCGGCGGCCGTAAAGGAGGCGATGAAGACCTACGGGGCGGTCTACTTCGCTGGGGTGGGGGGCGCCGGAGCGCTTATGTCCAGAGCGATCAAATCGGCCGAGGTTGTCGCCTACGGCGACCTGGGTCCGGAGGCTCTTCTTCGTTTGGAAGTGGAGAATCTCCCCCTTATCGTGGTGAACGACATCTACGGTGGGGATGCCTACGAAACGGGGAAGGCGCAGTACCGCACCGTTGCCTGAGAAAGGGACCGGGCCCCAGGCCCTCTTCATTTGGGCCAATTGACCACGTGGTCTTAGGGCTAAGCAAGACCACGTTTAGAAATTGACTGGTGGTTGAGCATCTAGTTTGATTGATTACTCGGGAAGGGGTTCCAGGGGCGACCGGCCGGTCGCCCCTACTCTTGCGGCGGGGCCAGGCAGACATGTTTAACCTCACTGCAGCAGGGGCGAAGCGTCCGCTGTAACCAGACCTAGATTCACGCCCATAGCCAACCCTTGCCAGGCCTGCGCCAACTGGGTCCAAACTCGTAGCGCGTGCTTCGCCTCTACCAAACCTTAGCCTCACAGCGCAACTGTGGGTCCCGGGCACCCGTCAATTCCGTGCCCGCGCCGGCGAATAGTCCCGGTCACGGGTTGGGTTCAGGGTCTAATTTCTGATATACTATGGCCGCCGCTGCCGCAAAGAGCAGTCAATAGCTTGGAGCGACGCAGAGCGGTAATGATAGAATAGGGCGAGGAAGAAGACCGTGGGCAAGACTCTGGCGGAGAAGGTCCTCAGCGAGAAATCCGGCACCGAGGCCAGGCAAGGTGACCTTGTCATCGCCAAAGTGGACGTTGCCCTGGCCCAGGATGGAACAGCGCCCCTGGCCGTGCGCGAACTTCAGGAGATCGGAATAGAGACCGCGGCCAATCCTGAGCGGACCGTCTTCTTCCTGGACCACGCCGCGCCCAGCCCCCGGAAGGAGCTCAGCGACGACCACATTACCCTTCGCAACTTCGCTCGCAAGACCGGCATCCACCTGTCCGAAGTCGGCGAGGGAATCTGCCACCAGTTGATTGCCGAAGATTTCGCCAACCCCGGCGACGTGGTTATCGGGGCCGACTCCCACACCGTCACCGCGGGGGGGGCTCTGCGCCTTCGCCACGGGAATGGGGTCCAGCGACGTCGCCATAGGCCTGGCTCTGGGCCGCACCTGGTTCCGCGTCCCCGAGACCTTCCGCATTAACGCGCGCGGGAGTTTTCCTAAAGGGGTCTACGCCAAGGATTTCATCCTTCACCTTATCGGGCTTATCGGAGCCGATGGCGCCACCTACAAGGCTCTGGAGTATGGCGGAGAGACTGTCGACAAGATGAGCATGTCCGAACGGTTTACGCTGGCTAACATGGCCGTGGAAGCCGGGGCCAAAGTAGGCCTGGTGGCGTCAGACGAAACGACCAGGCAATATCTGGAAGAGCGCGGACGGGGCGATAAGTATCGAGAGATGAAACCCGATTCCGACGCCGTCTACGAGCGGGTCATAGGAATCGACGTTTCCAAATTGGAGCCTACTGTGGCTAAGCCACATCGCGTCGATAACGTCGCTCTGGCCAAGGACCTGAAGGGCGCGAAGATACAGCAGGTCTTTATTGGCACCTGCACCAATGGTCGGATCGATGACCTGGCGATCGCTGCTTCCATATTGAAGGGCAAGAAGCGCCACCCTGACACCCGCGTCATTATCACCCCCGCTTCACGTCGGATCCTTCTTGAGGCCATCAGGCTGGGCTACCTGGAGACCTTCGTAGAGTTCGGAGCGGTGATTGACCCGCCCGGTTGCGCCGCCTGCGTGGGGGTCCATCAAGGAGTCCTTGGTACGGGAGAAGTCTGCCTCTCCACGGCGAATCGCAACTTCAAAGGGCGGATGGGCAACCCCGAGGGCTTTATCTATCTGGCCAGCCCGGCCACGGCGGCCGCTTCGGCCGTAACGGGAGAAATCACCGACCCCAGAGAAATGCTCTAAATGGAGGGTGAAACAGAGTTGGCCGAATCGCAAGCGCTCGGGAAAGGTAACCGCGTGACTGGCAAATTGAGGGGAAGAGCTTTCAAGTTCGGAGACGACATCTCCACCGACCATATTGCGCCTGGTCGCCTCTTCCACCTGCGCAGCAATCTCCCGGAGCTGGCCAAACACGTCCTTGAGGACGCCGACCCCTCATTTGCTTCCCGCGTCCATCCCGGAGATCTTGTGGTGGCCGGCAAGAACTTCGGACTGGGCTCCAGCCGGGAGCACGCCCCCCGCATAATCAAGTTGGCGGGCGTGGGCGCCGTGCTGGCCAAATCAGCCGCCCGCATTTTCTTCCGCAACGCCATTAACGTCGGCCTGCCCGTGCTCATCTGCGATACGGAGTCCATCGACGAAGGCGACATCTTGGAAGTAGATCTGGCCGCTGGGACCATACTGGATGTGACCAAGAATACCACTCTGACCTTCGGCCGCATTCCCGATGTGATGATCAAGATCCTCAACGAGGGCGGTCTGGGTCCCTATATTAAGAAGCATCGGGATTTCGACCTGTAAATCCACCGCTGAAAGGCTCGACCCATATGACACACAGCGTCA
>JAMDCE010000216.1 GCA_023489135.1 Chloroflexota bacterium | reverse complement strand
CACCCAGAACTCAAAGTTGCGCAAACGAAGTGGGAGTCCGTTAGGTGAAAGACGAGTTGCGTAGAGCCGTTTTTCTCGATCGAGATGGCGTTCTGAACAGCGTTGTTGTAAGGAATGGAAAGCCGTATCCACCGTCCGATTTGCCGGAGCTTCAGATTGTGCAGGATGCGCCCGAAGCGTTAAGTGCGCTGAGAAAAGCGGGATTTCTGTTGATTGGTGTCACCAACCAGCCAGATGTCGCACGTGGCACACAACGGCGAGAAGTAGTCGAAACCATTAATTCCGCGCTTCTTGCCGCTTTGCCGTTGCAGGAGATTCTCGTTTGTTATCACGACGACAAAGACCGTTGTAGCTGCCGAAAGCCCAAGCCCGGCCTCTTGATTCAGGCGGCCGAGAAGTATGGCATCGACCTCCGGTCGAGTTTCATCATCGGTGACCGCTGGCGAGATGTTCAGGCAGGTCAGAACGCTGGCTGTAGGAGCGTTTTCATCGATTATGGTTACTCAGAGGTGACGTCCGATGGGGAACCACACCACAAAGCCAGTTCCCTATCGGAGGCGGTCGCCTGGGTTCTTGCCCAATCCAGTCAAGCAGGAGGAGTTGGATGATACAACTTTCCGAACTCAAGGTCAAGATATTCGCTGATGGCGCTGACAGAGCAGGTATGCTGGAAATGTACGATAACCCTTTGATCAAGGGCTTTACGACCAATCCAACGCTGATGCGCAAGGCTGGGGTATCCGACTATCAAGCGTTTGCTCTCGACATCCTCAAAGCAATTGCTGATCGCCCAATCTCATTTGAAGTACTGTCTAATGATTTCCCAGAAATGGAGCGCCAGGCGCGCAAGATTGCGAGCTGGGGCAATAACGTATACGTCAAGATTCCCGTGACCAACACGCGTGGTGAGTCGTCCGTGGATCTCATCCGTAAGCTTGCTCGGGCAGGGGTAAAAATGAACGTGACGGCGCTAATGACGCTGGATCACGTGCGCGAGGTTGGCGCGGCGTTAGTGGAGTGCCCTTCTGCATCCGTGTCGGTTTTTGCCGGGCGCATCGCGGATACAGGTCGAGATCCAGTGCCTCTTATGGCTGCTGCGGCAGAGCTTGTGAGCAAGTATCCGAATATTGAATTGATATGGGCCAGCCCGCGAGAGCTACTGAACATCTTTCAAGCAGATGAAATAGGGTGCCATATCATCACGGTGACAAATGATATCTTGAAGAAGCTTGATCTGGTGGGCAAAGACTTGCGTGATTATTCGTTGGAAACAGTGCAAATGTTCTATCGCGACGCAATTCTGGCGCACTTCAACCTCTAGGTCGAGGGGCAAGTTCTTGGCTCGTGCTGCCTAGAAGAATGGCGTTTGAAGACTGCGCTAACACCAGAATTGCTCGTCTATTTGTTGCGAAATGCGTGCTCGAATTTGGAGGGAAGAAGTGGTTAGTGTCGCCATCTCAACTGAATCTGGCGAAGCGAGGTTTTCTAGATGGCGAGCTAGGGTTGCGGAGACAGTTGTCGTCTTGTCAGTGCTCGCAGTGGTGACAAGTGGATTCTACTACGAGGTAATCTTTCTAGGCAGAACGCTATTGTCAATTCAACTCGTTGGCGTAATGGGGACCAGTCCGCCATACGGGTTCGGCGGGCATCTGCGAACTGAGCATTATCGTATTGATGGAGGCGCCTCTAGCTGGCTAATTGAGCCTTTGGCCCGTAAGGTGAGCAGTGAGTACGCCTCAGGTCAGCTTCCTCTGTGGAATGAGAATCAAGGGTTCGGGTCTCCTCTTCTTGCAAACGCTGAATCGGGAGGATTGGATCTTCTCCGCTTACCTGTGTTCGTTAGCGGTTCGTCCGTGATGTGGGATTTCTACTACTTAGCAAGGATCATTCTCGGCGGACTCGCTACGTACTTGTTCGCGCGCGCTGTCAAGCTTGTCTGGCCTGCCCGCTACTTTCTTGCAATTTCGTATGTCTTCTCTGGTCATTTCTTTATCCTAGGCAACAACTTCTGGATCGAGGCATATTTCCTGTTGCCCGTGATTCTTCTCGGTACCGAGTTGACTGTGACAGGCGGAATTCGTGTCGGCTTTGTGGTGACAGCAATTGCTGTTGCATTTAACATCCTAGTCGGAATGCCAGAGGTGACACTCTTTGTCCTGGCTCAAGCAGCGGCATATGGTTTCTATCGGACGTTGAGACTGGCCTCTGAAGTTGGAGGCTGGCGGCTAGTGATTCCTCGGGGGGGAATCCTAGTGGGATCGTGGATCGTCGGAATCGCAATTGCAGCGCCGTTGTTGGTCACTCTCTTCGAATTTGTTGCGCATTCCTCCAAGATTGTGTCCGACCGAAGCGTAAATGGGCTGTACTACGCGCCTCTTAGGGACTTCGCGATTTGGTTCATTCCATACCTTAATGGAAGACCTCTTGATCCTGGTGCAGTCAACTTCATAAATAATTATGTGGGCACAACGGTTCTAATACTAGCCTTATATGGCCTCTACCCAACACGGACGCATCTCTACTGGCGCCTCGTTCCATTTGCCGCCCTAGCCGTTGTTCTACTCCTCGCAAAGACCTTTGGTGTGCCAATCATCAATGAACTAGGGCGCTTACCAGGGTTGAACGTTACTTGGATCACGAAGTGGTCCGCACCCCTCACCGGCTTTTGTCTGGCGCTATTGGCCAGTGTTGGTGTTCACAATCTTGCTACCTGCAAGATTCGCCACAACACGGCGGCGTGGGCGTTGATTACTTTTTTTTGGCTTTCGCTCCTTGCGACAACCGCGAATTGGGACAATGTAAGCCACATGACGGCTAACCGCTTGTGGGAAACCGTCGGTGTTTCGCTGTTGTTTGCAACAAGTGTATGGGTAATCGTACAACTGCGACGATGGCTTCGTCCAACTTTGATAGGCGTAGCCTGCTGTTGCCTTGTGACACTGGAGTTGTTCTTTTACGCGCCGCGTGGAGTCTATCAAGATCGCTACGAACGGTTTGTTGAGCCGCCGTACGTGAGGTTTCTTAAGAATCAGCAGGCCGACGGTCCTTTCCGTATATTTGCCTTTGATGGGCTGATGTTCCCAAACTCAGCCAGTGTTTACGGGCTGGATGACATCCGTTCGTTAGACGCACTTTACATAGATCGCTACCAGGCTTACGTCAACAACTTCATCACAACTCTTGCTCCTCCTTATCCCTTCGTTGGGTGGTCGGTCCCATGGGGCGAAAAAGAGACTCGTCCTGATTCCAGTCCTTGGTTTGACCTGACAGGTGTTCGTTACATCATTTCTACTCCACGTACAGGCGCATTGTTTGCACGAGGAAACCTAATTCGTGCCATTATTGAGAAGAATGCAGACATTGCTCGTCCACCAGCAGTGAGTGCCGAAGTGTTCAAGATAGATGGTGCCAGCAAGCCCGTATTGTTCGAGCATCCCCCGGCATCACTTCGGTTGCCCCTGACAGTGACACCTGATAATGCAATGCTTAGGTTCTCGTTGGCATTGAGCCCCGAAGTGTGGGACGCTTCCAAGGGTGACGGCGTTGGTTTTGCGGTGTCTGCCGAACTTGATGACAAGAGCAAGGTGCTCTACCACCGCGAGATTGATCCGAAGCACGACCTATCGCAGCGGCACTGGGTCGAGGGCAGTGTTGACCTGTCTCAGTACATAGGGCGCGACTTGGTGTTGGTCTTGACGACTGATCCTCTGGAGAGCGCTGACAATGATTGGGCTGGCTGGGGTGACATTCGGTTGACTCCTGCGTCAGGAGAAGCTCAATCTTCAAGTAGTGCAACCGGACAATATTCATTAGTGTATGATGCCGAGGTGCAGATCTTCGAGAATCGCCATGCCATGCCTAGGGCGTTCCTAGTCAGTAGCATTGTGCCTGTATCGAATATGAATTCAGCGATCACCGCAATGAAGCAGCCTCAGATTGATCCTCGTCGTACCGCTGTTGTTGAGAACATCTCCTTAGAACAGCTTTCTGCGCTCAAACTTGCGGAGGGCACGGCAAGTATTCGCAGTTATAGCTCGTCTGATGCTGTTGTCGATGTATCTGCCAACGGGGAGTCTTTTCTTGTCTTTACGGACTCCATTTATCCCGGATGGAAGGCTACAGTTGATGGCCACGAAATTCCTATATACGCTACTGATCTCGCCTTTCGAGGTGTTTTTGTCCCTCAAGGTAAGCATCGAGTCGAGTTTTCTTACCGTCCAGCAAGTTTTGAGCTAGGAATGGCGATCGCGACCTTAGCGCTTGTCGTGCTTGCTGCAGTAGCTATTGGGTTCACTCCCTGGCGATGGTTTGCGAATAGCAGACTGAACGTTCTGAAGAAGTCAGAGGCAGAATCAAGCCTGCGTACTTAGGATGCACGGAATCTGGATCAATGGGTCGGGCTTGACTCGGCGGTGCGCAGTAATCATGCTCGCGTCGGTTCAATGGAGACGCAGCGCTCCTATCCTTGTGGTCACACATCCCGGCACTGGAAGTACAAGCAATCCCTGCCGCGAAGACTACAGGTGGCGATTGCAAAATCACGTAACATACGTATAACTAAGGATAGCAAGAATGCACTCCCAAGAAACGCCTCGGTACGATCTGCAAATCGACGTGAATTCCGACAGCCCTCAAGCCAAGGTCGTGCGCTTGGTGGGTGAAAGGAAGCGCGTGCTCGAATTGGGGTGCGCAACAGGATATATGTCCCGAGTTCTACAGGAAAGGGGATGCAGTGTCGTTGCATTTGAGATCGATCCCGGGATGGCGGAGCGCGCGGCAGTGTTCTGCGAGCGAATCGTTGTCGGAGATATCGAGCAAGTCGATTTGGCTCTGGAACTTGGTGAGGATAGCTTCGATGTCATCGTAGCGGGCGATTTTCTAGAACACCTCAAGGACCCTCTTCCTCTATTGCAGACGCTCAGAAATTATCTTCGTCCTGAGGGATACGTTGTTGCCTCTGTCCCAAACATTGCGCACGCAAGCGTTCGTCTCGCCCTGCTTGGGGGCTGGTTCCCTTATAGTGAGTTGGGTCTATTGGATCGTACTCATCTTCGTTTCTTCACCCGTGAAACGATTGAGAAGCTTTTCGAGGACGCAGGTTTTGCAGTTGGGCACATCGCACGTCAGAATGTCGGAATTGATCTATCGGAAGTACCGTATGATCGTGCGTCCATTCCTGATGGTCTAATAGAGTCTCTTTCGAACGATCCAGATGCTCTGACTTACCAGTTCATCATTGTGGCTTACCCTATGCCCCGGGCAGAGCTTGGTCTGATTCAGCTGCGCATCCTACAGCTAGCAGAGCAAAGGGAAGCAGCAGAGCGTGAGGTTGGTCGACTTCAGCAGGTTATCGAGGAGCAAAGGGAAGCAGCAGAGCGTGAGGTTGGTCGACTTCAGCAGGTTATCGAGGAGCAAAGGGAAGCAGCAGAGCGTGAGGTTGGTCGACTTCAACAGCATATTGAAAAGCAAACAGAGCATCTGGAAGCGCTAACCGCAAGGCTCAACACCGTGTTGACGGAAAAGGATGTCCTGGAGGCCAAGCTCCTTGACGCGCTTAGTCAGTTTGTACAGCGCAATGACGAAATCCAACTGTTTCGTGAGCGAGACGCTCGGTGGGCCACTTTGGAAGGTGAGCTAGTGCTCAAAGATCAGCGCATACGGGAGCAGCAGCAGTATATTTGTGATAAGGAGCACCATATTGCCGATTTACAGGCTGCGCTTGACCGTATTCTGTATAGTCTTCCAGGGCGGATCTATCGCCGTCTTCGCAGCATCGTGACCTTGGGCCGTCGATAGAAAAGTGGGGATTTGGGGCGACAATCAATAGAATTCAGTAGCAGCTGAACTGGAAGTAGATCGCGTTCCTGCATGTTGCTGTCTTGCCATTGTCAAGAGTATTCCAGAACCTTGCTGCCGCGTTCTCGCAGACGTGGATTAATTCGTCCGGCAATAAGCAGGGGAGAGCGCAAAAATAGGTTTACAGCCTAGCCCTCCTCCGCAGTCCTTGCAGCAAGTTGAGGAGCCGAAGCACTCTCCCTCGCTCAATCGCGCGAAGCAAGCTCTCCAGTTCTCTTAATTCCCTTTCTCTGACTTCCAGGGTCGCCTCCAACTGGCTAATGCGCTTCTGAGACTCTTCTATTCCAATCTCGCAGGCTACAACCCGATCTGCCTTCTGCCTTTCCCCGTGGTTGCCAGCTGTGTTGGAGGTTCGCCGTTTTCCAGCAACAATTACAGTGAAGTCACTATCGATTAGCCCCCGCTTCAGGGCGATCTCCTCAATGCCGCAAAGCATGTTGAGCAGTTCGCAGTCGCCGTCCTGAGTCTCATCAAAATTGTGCACGATGTCGTGCAAAACCAGGTGCAGTATGGTGCCACCGTAATCACGTCGGGCGACGATATCGAGGTGTTGGTTTACTTGGGAAATGATGTCTGCTGATCTGATGGCCTCGAATGGGTCAGTGCGCTCCATCTCCGCTGTGTCGGGCGCAACGATCACCTCCCTGACAGAGCCATCGCGCAGTCGGCGCCGATTAGGAGGCAATAAGTGAAGCGCGTCGTTTGCCAGGCTGAGCTGCTGCTCAGTCCATTGAAACCTGGAGGGACCCACAAACTCGTTTAGGACCAGGAAACCGTTCGGCTTAAGTGTTCGGTTTATCTGACCAAGAACGTGCTCTAGGGAGGCAAAGTGGTGCATTGCCATCACTGCGAACACCATATCGTAGCGCTCACTTGGCAGCTGCAGGTTGTTCACGTCAGCTACAGCAAAGCTCGCTGGAATGTTCTCTTGAGCTGCGGCCTCTTGAGCCAACGTAATAGCCTGGGGGCTCACGTCCATACCATCTAAACGCTGGCAGATTCCGGTTCTGACTAACTGGCGCTCGAAAAGCCCATCGTTGCAGCCCAGACTCAGGCCTAGCTTGCGCTCCGTTTGTGACAGGAACTCCTTGTCCACCCATTGGAGCCAGGGTATACTCTCATCTCCAGTCACTCGACGATTCGCCCGCTGGAGAACCACTGAAGACTGCAGCCAACTACGTTTGATTTCCCTCTCTTGAGACTTAGTCGCCCATCTCTGACCTTCTCTCTCTAGCTGATTCCTGTAGTTGTTTGCAGGTTCACTATCTAGCATCCTTGACCTCCAATAGGCACGTCACTGTCCTGAATCACAAAGCATAGCTCTCCACTCATAGTCTCACGTGGCGACACGAGAAGCCCCCTGCGAAGAAGGTTTGTGCGGTATCTGCTAGGTCAGAGAGCCAGACAGGATCGTCGGATGTGATGCGGGCAATCTTGTTCACAATCTCAGCCGATTGCGAAGTAGCTGTAACTTGCTAAGCAAGCGGAGCACTTTCCCCTGCTCAATTGCTCGGAGCAATCGCCGGAGATCGTCTAGCTCCCTGTCGCGGGAATTCAACTTGCTCTGCAATTCGGTTAGCTGCCGGTTTTGCTGCTGGACTAGTCCTCTCATTGCTTGCATGGACTCTAGCGTCTTATCAAGCTCGACAATTCGCCTTTCCTTCGCTTGGAGAAGGGCTACTAAGTCTGGATCTAACTTCTGTCCAAGTGCAATTACTGGCTCCGAACTCACATTCAGAGAACCGTTTCGACCTGCTCCTGTCTGTTCGGCATCTTCGGCCCTGGATACCACTTTGACTCTGGCTCTGAACTCGCGAACTCCTGCGTGCGAGAACCAGGTTCTCCCTTCGCACACCAAGTCCAGGGCGAGCACGTATTCGCCTGGAAACCGCGGTGCCTGTATGGCTGCCTCGACGGTTGCCGACTCGCCGTAAGCAACTCGCTCGGCGAGTGGTGTACGCAACCCTTCCCATATGACGGCCGCTGATCCCGTTGAATCGTACCAGTGGTAGCTCAATTGAATTTGCGAATTGGGTAGCCAGGAGCAACTGCCTACGTTACTCACGACCACAATCACCTTCGTGCGGTCGCCTACGACCAACATCTCCGGTACCACAGACGAGTACTCTGCAGCATATTGCCTGATCACCTGTATCTTTTGCGAACACATCGGTGATTCGCTGCCAGGCCCATCTGATTTTTGACACTTTGCCAGCCAGTATTGAAGGCGATAAACTCCAGGTTGCCCAGGTGTTGCCAATCTCGATTCGATCAAAGTGGTCCTGCCCTTCGGCACCTCGACGACAATCGGCAGGCTTCCATCGAACACAACCTGTTCACCAAGTTCATCCAACCATCGATGTCTAGCGAACCATTTATTATCTGCCTTGCCGTCGCCGTTTTCTCTATTTGTAAGCGCAAGTGTCACTGTTGCCTGCGAGCCCGCTTCCAGGTAACTGGGCAGCATAGCCCACACGGTCGCCTCGATATCTGCTGTCCGACTGG
The DNA here is from genome assembly GCA_023489135.1 of Chloroflexota bacterium. The sequence continues at coordinate 624 of JAMDCE010000216.1, read as the reverse complement.
CTGAGACCTTATTCCCCCCGATCTTCCCATTCGGTTCTGTCCTGTCAGCTAGGTCTTGAGCAGCTCGCATAGTGGCCATTGATCGCTGAAGGGCTGCAAGGCGCCGTTGCTGATCGGTCACCAGCGTGCGAAGCTCCCAAGGGGTGACGGCCGGTACCCTGGGAATATCCAGAAATCCCTCCGCCAAGTATCGCTCCCGTTGATCAGGTTTGACAAAATCACCCCAACGCGAGAGAAATAAAGCTTGGTTGGCATCGTCCCGATTGCGTCTGCCTTCACTCACGGACTCAAAGTGATACAGTAAGCTCTTGGCACTATAGATAACTCGCCCTCCACGCTTGCGAACTCTACAGCATAAGTCGATATCTTCATACGAGTTTAGATAGCCCTCATCGAAGCCTCCTAGGCGTTCAAAAAGGCCGCGGCGCATCATCAGGCTCGTCCAGGCCGGCGACATGCCGAGCGTGCGCTTCGGCCGCTCAGTGCGCGTGCTGGCCTCCGACCTGTTCGACTGGATCGTGCGCATCGACCAGCACCCTCCGCTCTACTATCTGCTTCTGCACGGCTGGCTGGCGCTTGGCGAGAGCGAAGCTGCGCTGCGCGGGCTGTCGGCGTTGCTGGCAA
>JAMDCE010000589.1 GCA_023489135.1 Chloroflexota bacterium | reverse complement strand
GGAGCAATGCGAAGCCTGCCAGCACGAGGTGGAACTGCTAAGAGGGACGGTGGCGATTCTGCGAACACTGCCAGTTGTTCCGGTGCCACGCTCCTTTGCCATTCAGCCAGCGCCAGTAAAGGCGAGTGGCAAATGGCTCCCCTATCTTCGCGGCGCCACTGCTCTCGCGGCGATCTTGCTGGTCCTTCTGGTAGCTGGAGACGTTCTATCGCAGCAGGTTCTCTCGGGCGCTCGTTTCGCTGCCGCGCCAGAGGAGGCTAAGTCGACCTTGCGCCAGGCTACCGCTGGTCAAGCCCAAGCAGTGGGGACGACGTCGCCCGGACTGGTGATCGCGCCACCCGCCGGGACCCCGGAAGCCTCCGCTGGCGAACCGGGGGCTCCACTTCCACAAAATGCAGCGGGCTCGCCTTCGGCCGAGGTGACAGTTAACGCGGCTGCACCGGAGGGTCGCGGAGCGGCTCCAACTGAGTCGAAAGTGCCCGTCGAAGCGACCCCCACGGCGGGGCCAGTCGCGGCGGGGGCGCCATCGCTCGGCACATCACCTCCCGCTTCCGAGGATCACTCCGTTCTTGGCGCAGGGGTGGAGTCCAGTACAGCGGTAACGGCGGCACCGGGCCAGCCCGGCGGATCCACGGATATGACTAACGCCGAAAAAAGCCCGGGGCTCCAGCCTGCACCCAGTGAAGCCGGTGAGCCAGGACAGTCTCCGCAAGAGAATCCGGAGGTAGGGGGAGAGGGCCTTTCTCCCATCCGTCTGGTCGAACTGGGTCTGTTGGCGCTCACTGTTTTGCTTGTCGGCGGAACGCTACTGGCCAGGGCGAGACGCTGAACCGTGAAGTGGTGATCTATTCACAAGGAGGCAACTGAAATGTCTAGGATAATCCTGGCAGCAACAGGTATCTTCATTGCGGCGGTTCTGGTCGCCTCGGCTCTTGCGTTGCTGTTTCTAGCACCAACCCGCGGTGGGCAGAGTGTGGCCGGTCTTACAAGCACTGGGCTCGCCCAGGCGGCTCAAAACGCTCAGGCCGGAGGCAACACGATATCGGTTTCGGGTGAAGGAGTGGTTCTGGTCAAGCCCGACCTGGCCCAACTCCAGATTGGCGTGGAGACTACTGATCCCAGCCTGAACAAGGCCGAGCAAGATAACGCTTCGGCGATGAACAGCGTGATCTCGAAGCTTAAGGAAATGGGGATAAAAGAGGAAGATATCCAAACCACCAGTTTCGACGTCAGCCCGGTTTCGGAATACGACGGGAAGCAAGAGGTTCAGACCGGCTTCCGCGTGACTAATGTGGTGCTGGTCAAAGTCAAGCCTGTGGATAAGAGCGGCTCGATTATCGACGAAGTGGTCAAGCTCGGTGCCAACCAGGTCTTTGGCATTTCTTTCAGTGTTGATGATCCCGCTTCTTTACAGGCCGAAGCGCGAGACAAAGCCGTAAAAGACGCGCGGTCCAAGGCCGAGCAACTGGCCAAATCGGCGGGAGTGACGTTGGGGTCGGCGGTATCCATTACTGACTATGCCACCACTCCTGTCGGTCCACTCTACCGTGTAAATGACGTATCCGCGGCTCCTCAGGGCGCAGGTGGTCCACCGCCGGTGCAGACCGGACAACTGGAAGTGCGCGTCGACGTGCAGGTGAGTTACGCTATTCAATAGGCGTTCGGGGTGTAGAGGTTAGGGGTTATGGAGGCAGTCAGCCCTCAGCTATCAGCTTGCACGTCTCCAGTTGTGCTCTGATCGCCGACCGCTGACCGCTCCTTGCCCCTTACCCCCCGACCCCTAACTCCTGATCCTCTCCGCTCAAACGAGATTTGCGCCGGGAAGATCCTTCTGCTAGACTAGGCCCCAAATCGACCCAGGAGGAGTGCGCTTTGTCCCTCGTGGACAAACTTCGGGGCAAACTGGTTATCTCCCTGGTTTTTGGGGTCGTAGTCGTCCTGGCTTTGTCCGTTTTCTCTGACCTCCCCAAGATGATGGCGGTATTAGGCCACTTCAAATGGCTCTACCTCATTCCCATTCTAGGGCTGACCCTTTTCAACTACGGTCTGCGGTTCGTCAAATGGCACTGGTACGTCCGCCTCATCGGCGCTAGAGATGTGAGTAAGGGCGATAGCCTCGCCATCTTCTTGAGCGGCATGACTATGGCCATGACTCCGGGCAAGGTCGGAGAATTGCTCAAATCCTATCTGCTCAGACAAGTGGCGGGAACCCCCATCAGCGCCTCAGCTCCCATAGTGGTGGCCGAGCGTCTGACCGACGGCGTGGCCATGATATGTCTCGCCTCTGGTGGGCTGGCGCTGTACCAATATGGCTGGCAGATCCTGCTCTTCGTTCTGGTCCTCGCCTTGGCCGTGGTTGCCATCGCCCAGTATCGGACCCTGGCTCTTCGGATCATCGCCGGAGCGGAAAGGCTTCCTTTACTGGCAAAGCGCGTCCATAACCTTCTGACCTTCTACGAAAGCTCCCACGAGCTTCTAAAACCGCGGAATCTGGGTCTGGCGGTGGCCATCGGTTTCGTATCCTGGGGAGGCGAATGCCTGGCCTTTTACCTGGTCCTCACAGGCCTTGGATTTGAGAACACCTGGTTACTGCTGATTCAAGCTTCTTTTATCCTCGCCGCCTCAACGCTGATCGGTTCCACGTCGATGTTACCTGGGGGATTGGGCGTGGCCGAGGTTGGCGTGACCGGAATGCTCCTCCTGCTCGTCCAATCGCCGCTAATGACTCGGGACAGCGCCGTGGCCGCCACTCTTCTAATCCGGTTCTGCACCTTGTGGTTCGGCGTCACCCTGGGAATAATTACCCTTTCCCTCTTCGGCCGGCGCTTTTCCGGCAAGGCCGCGCAGGTGGCCGCCGATAACGAATTGCAGCAGGTCTCTTCCTAGAACCTTGGGGAAGGTTTCGGCCGTCAGCGGTGAGCCGTCAGCCAGACATTCAGAAAGGCCGCTTCGTTCTTACCTTGCCCCAGAGTCACCCCTGTGCTACCATAGCCTCCACAGGACCGTCCCGATTGGCAGACCCATACATCTACCTCTAAAAGTACGACAGGTAAGCACAGGTCTCGGCGTCTGCCCGGTTTTGATGTTTCAAGAGGTGCAGCATCAAGAAGGTTTCTCTTACAGCGGTTCTTCTCCTGTCTTTCCTCGTCTCCGTATCCGGCCCGGCGCTTGGCGGGTGTGCCGAGACGCCTCTTCTCTCCAAAGTTGATCTGTCACCGAATCGACTGCAGGCCGATGGCAGCGGAGGAAGCGTTAACCTTTCCTACGACCTGTCGCGCGAAGCGACCGTGTCCATCTTCCTGGAAGATTCGGCGGCCAGGCAGTATATTCTGCGAGATAAGCAGACACGAGGGCCCGGTTCCCACGTCTTCCGCTTCAACGGAACGGTCGAGGCCGACGGTAAAGATGGACTTGACCGGAGAGTTCTCGCAAGCGGCACTTACACCTATACACTTCAAGCCATTGACGGCTCTCAGAAGATCGCCGAGGAAAAAGGCAAGATAGATATCGTCGACGCAGATACGACGCCTCCTCGGATAACCCATTTGGCGGCTTTTCCAGAGACGATCTCACCCAACTACGACGCCATCGACGACATATCCCAGATCACTTATGGTTTGACAAAGAAAGCCAGCGTCGAGGTCTTCATCACCGACAGCGGCAACTCGCGGTACTCCCTTCAAAGCGGCGAACAGAAAGACCCGGGCGAGTACGAGATCACTTTCGCGGGCAAAGACTCTACCCAGCGCTTGCTGCCCAACGGCGTTTACACTTACACCGTCCAGGCCACCGACGATGCAGGCAACCGGACCTCGGACAGAGGGACAGTCAAGGTCGTGGATAGCGGCAATCCCCAGGCCGCGATCACATCCATCGATTTCACGCCCACTCGCCTGATGAACGGCGAGACTCTGAAAATCACGGTGAAGGTCAAGAATATTGGCCCGGTGACCTTACGGACTCAGGGCCCCGACCCGGGCTACACGTATACCACCAACGATATTTTCAGCTCCGTCTCCAACGGGGAGTATAGCGACAAAGCCGGCCTCTGGCGCGTAGGCGTGGATTGGGAAGGCAATAGTGGCGGGGCCCGCCGTTTCCCTTTCCGCTGGGGCTTCGGGAAGGACCTTGCGCCGGGCCAGGAAGTCACGGTAGTCGGCTATCTAAAGATGCTGGAAAAAGAGCGCGAGATGTGGTTTTACGCTGGTCTCGTCCAGGAGAAGATCAGCTATCCCACCGATCGCCTCGGTCGCACCCTCATTAGAGTTGGATTCTAACGTGTTTCCTTCTTAGCAGAGAGTAGCCTCAGCTTTTGTTGCCTCATTTGAAGCTCAGCCGCTCCTCTACCTCCAGACGGACGCAAGAGCGTTCACAGAGTAAGGCCGGCCGCGGCGGGCCCTTACTAGAGACATTCGCCTTCCCGGAGACACCCGACCGATCACGAGCGTTGACGTTTTCAACTCTCTCCACCGCCAGCTTCAATTGAGATCTCAGTGGTGTTTTGGCAAGACCCAGAGCTGTGGTGATGGGCTGGATAGAACATTGCTTGGAAGTCGCCTCCGCCACAGCTACTCGCGTTCGTTGATCGCCGCTAGGAACGAGCGAGGAGAAGCCGGCGCAGGCCGAAACATTTCCGGGCCATATTGCGTTCTATCTAATGGGTAATGGCGCGGGTCGCCCGCCGTACGAGTGAAAGTACGGCGCTGGATTGGGCCTCAGGTGTGGTATAATGATGCACTCTACCAAATATGAGTCCTCAGCGCTGAGCCTCCTTTATCTGCGGTAGAAGATGGGGAAATATTGGGCTTGAGGGGAAAAGGTATGAAAAGGGTCGGTTTGGTTCTGGCCGTTGTCGCGCTCTCCTTGGCTGGGCTCGCTCAGTTGTTCACCCCCGCGTCTGCCTCCGCTGAAAGCCTTATTACGTCTGGCCCGGAGGTGGTCTATTTCTCCCAAACTGGCCACAACCTGATCTTCGGCTTTCTCAAGTATTGGCGGGAAAACGGAGGCATTCAGGTCTTTGGCTTGCCCGTTACTGAAGAGGTTAAGGAGTACGGCGACACCGTTCAGTATTTCGAGAACGGACGTCTGAGGTTGCAGGCCGGCAAACCGGAACCAGAGAACGTGACCCTCGGCTACCTGGGCCAGACCTTGGCGGCCGGCCGGAGCGAGCCATACTTTCAGCCTCTCCCGGCGGCTGAGGAAAACGAGAACCTGATGTTCTTCCCTCAGACGGGCCACACGCTCGCCTTCGACTTCTTGCGCTTCTGGCAAGATAAAGGCGGGGAGGCCGCTTTCGGAAAGCCGATCTCCGAGGAACTACAGGAGGACGGCCGTACGGTCCAGTATTTCGAACAGGCCCGGTTCGAGTACCATTCGGATTACCCTGACGACAGCAAGGTGACCCTCACCCCATTGGGATTGCGATTCGCCAAGGTGCGTGGATTTGACACGTCGCCCAAGCCTCCTCTGCCCGGGGCCAAGGAGTACTCCCCTAGTCTCTGGCCCAAGGTGATAGAGGTAAACCTCACCACCCAAAGCCTCGTCGCCTATGCGGGAGGGCAGACCGTTTTCAGGTCCCTGGTAAGCAGCGGCTTGTATTACCCCACGCCCGAGGGCACCTACCGGATCGAAAGGAAACTGGTCTACGATCGCATGAAAGGCGGCACTCCGGGCATTGATTTCTACGATCTGCCCAACGTTCCCTATGTGATGTACTTCTACGAAGGCTACTCCCTCCACGGCACCTACTGGCACAACAACTTCGGGCACCCCATGAGCCACGGCTGTGTCAACCTGCCTACTCCGGCGGCGGCCTGGCTCTTTGACTGGGCTCCCTTTGGCACACTGGTGGTGATCCACTACTAAGGTCTTCTCCCGTTGTCCGTGGCTGATCCGGGGAGTGGGGAGCCTTCGCCGCGGCGAAGGCTCCCCACTCCCCGATTGATATTCTGCGTTCTTTTGTGAACTGATGTTCCTGCTCACCTCTCACGGCGATAGGGGTCGCCAAACCCTGTTCTCCGGAGGTTGAATGGTTGAACTTATGGCTTTGCTGACTCTCTGTAAGGGCGAAGCACCCGCCAGAGCAAAGGTACGGGCAGGTCTCACAGACACTGACAGGTGTCGTCAATAACCACCATTCCTTGCTCTCGTATGAAGCGCGCAATTCTCTGACGCTACCCTCAGCCACACGAAGAAGTCATGGCACGCCTATTGCGAGAATCACCGCGATCTATCTTTTCCAGTCCGCCCAAACTACGGGTCGCATTTTCTCAGCGGTGGCGAAGACTGAGGGACTGGGGTGGTCGAGGGCAAAAGGGGACAGATCTACCAGCTTTGCGAACGCTATGCCGGCACACGCTGGTCGACGTCGGCCGGTTGTAGATTTCAAAGGTTGGTGAGGATACGGTGAGCAGAAAACTGGTCATGCGAAGATTGAGCTTGGTCGCCATTCCAATTGCGTTCATGTGGGTCTGGCTGCTGGCACCCGCGCTGACGACTCGCGCCTATGCCGCAACGGAAGTCCCTGACCGGGTCTATTTTTCCGAGACGGGCCACACGCTTTCCTCTCGCTTCCTGAACTACTGGCATCACACCGGTCGGCTTGCGGTCTTTGGCTTTCCCATCTCTGAAGAGAGACAAGAAGACGGCCTCACCGTTCAATATTTCGAGCGCGCGCGTTTCGAGTATCACCCCGAAAACCCCGAGCGATACCAGGTGCTCCTCAGCCAGTTGGGAAGAGCAACTGGCCGGGCGACGCCGGCAGTCCTTCCAGGAACGCCTACAGCAGAGGCCGCGGACTGGACCTATTTCGTTGAAACGGGACACAACCTGGCCTATGGGTTCAAGGAGTACTGGGAAAAGAACGGAGGTCTTCCTAACTTTGGTTACCCAATTAGTGAAGAGAGCCGGGAAAACGGAGTCACGATACAGTACTTCGAGCGGGCGCGTTTTGAGTACCACCCTGAGAATCCCAAACCCTACGATGTTCTCCTCAGTCACCTTGGAAGGGCCGCTGCCTCATCTCGTGGCGTCGACACTGCGCCGGTGCCTAGAGATCCCAGCATTCCTGTATACTCGTCCAGTCTCTGGCTCAAAGTGATAGAAGTTAACCTTACCACGCAAAGCCTGGTAGCTTACGAAGGTGATGCGCCTGTCTTCAAAACCTTGATCAGTAGTGGCAATCCGTGGACGCCGACCCCTGTTGGCACCTTCAGCATCTTCGCCAAGTACCCCGCACAGGACATGGCTGGCCCCGGCTACTATCTTCCGGCCGTTCCTTGGGTGATGTGGTTTGCCGGCGGGGGCTACACCCTCCACGGCACCTATTGGCACAACAACTTTGGCCACCCGATGAGCCATGGCTGCGTCAATCTATCGATCCCCGATGCCGAGTGGCTCTACAGTTGGACCCCCATGGGCACAACAGTAGTAGTCCATTACTAATAATCTGCATTACTACTCACACACCGCCTAATACGCGAGATCCAAAATAGGACTTTCGATCTATTGACTTCCCAGCGCGCGAGTAGTATACTGCCGCCGTGCGAACAAGAGGCCGCTTTGCGTTTTCCCCATCCTCTTGGCAGCGCTTGCGGTGGCACGGGGCTACCCGCAATGGCCACTATTTAACATACCTCTCCCGACCTCGCGATGCCCTCTTTGGGGAGAGAGGGGAACTCAATGAAAAGACTGCTATTTGTCAGCAGCGTGGCGATGCTGCTTAGCCTGGGCTTGGTGGGCGTGGCCCTGGCCGACAATGGGCCACACGGCGGGTACACCGACCTGACGGATAAGTGCGCTGGATGCCACCGGGCGCACACGGCCCTGGGCGCCAGCCTGCTGGCGGGTGCCGCCTCGGAAACCGACAAGAGCGCCTTCTGCTATACCTGCCACGGCGGTGGTCTGGGCGCTTATACCGACGTCCAGAATGGCGTCTTCGTCAACGTCAACCCAGCCCCGCCGGACGAGCTTACAAATTTATCTTACAACACCCCTCTGAAAGGCGGCGGCTTCCAGCAGGTGAAGATGAATGCCGCCCTGACGGGCACGGAAACTCTCCCCACGACCTCGAAACACGAGATCACCGGTGGCTCGAACACTGTTTGGGGCTACGGCGCCATCACTTCAACCGTTGATCTGGGAACCGCCAACGTGGCTCTGACTTGCACCAACTGCCACAACCCTCATGGCCGAGCCGGAACTGGAGACACCGCGACTTACCGGATCCTCAAAGGCAACAGCGCCACCAACACGGAGCTCTTCAGCAACGGCGTTGTGACGAAAACGGCTTCGGTGGATATACCTGACGAGGGGGGCAATATGACCTACTACATTCAGACTCCTAAGACATGGAATTCCCATTCATATAGTAATGCTTACTTCGCCCAGCATGTGGATGGCGGCGGCGATAACTCGCAGTACGCGGCTATGACCAACTGGTGCGCGCAGTGCCACCAGCGCTATGCGGTTGAGATTACTAATAACCCTCACAAAACCGATTCCGGTGACGCCGTTTTCAAATACCGCCACGGCACCAATTTGAACAGTACCACTGGCTGCGATAGCTGCCACCCTGGGGGAGCCGTTTACGCTAACCCCGTCACTCCGGGCTGCATTAATTGCCACGTGGCCCACGGCACCGGTGCCAGAATGGGAACGTACTCGGGCTCTGTGGCCTGGCCGGGAGGAGCGGCTTCGCCGAATGGCGATGCGCGAAGCTCGCTGTTGCGTCTTGATAAACGTGGCGTTTGCGAAGCGTGCCATCTGAAATAACGAAGCTTGAGTCCAGGCCTTGGATCAAGAAAAAAGGAGCAGTCTCAGCGGCTGCTCCTTTTCACGCAATCCACCACCTTGTTTGGCCTCGATTTCTCCTGCCGGCGACAGTCCCGGAATGGAGCAGAGCTTGTTTCCCCTACCACGAGAACTGGCTGGCACACCGAAAAGCCTCCAGAACCGTCACTTGTGAAAGACCTCACATTAACGTATACTGACCGGCC
>JAMDCE010000611.1 GCA_023489135.1 Chloroflexota bacterium | reverse complement strand
GTCTTCAGGGGGTAAGTTGGGCGTTTTCGCGGCGCGAAAACGCCCAACTTACCCCAAATGAATGAAAAGTGGGCAGGAGAGGCGCGGCCGCGCCTCTCCTGCCCACTTTTCACGTTAACACGGAAAGAGCAGTTCTCCGGAAATCAGTTTGAAGGACTGAAGATTGACTTAGCATCGCCATCTCTCTAGAATACGCCGTGAGGGGAGCCTTCCGCCGCAATATGGAGAAAAAGCCCTTCATTAGTTGGTTCCTAGCGAAGGAGAGGCTGTGTCAGTAATAGTCGTGATGCGCGCCGTGGATGGCCTAGTCGTGGGCCTGGGAGAATCCAGCACGAGGGTTGCCAGCTTGGAGGCAGAAGTAAGGCGCCTGGTGCCTTTGGGCCAGGACGCTGGGTTGCTCATGTATGGACCGGGGACGGTTGTGCTCAACGCTGTGGTGAGCCTGGTCGAAGAAGAGCGACAGACCGGTATTGGCACATTCGAGCAGACGGAGCAACGAGTGGCCGGAACGCTGGAGCGGCATTACGGGTTGGCCCAGGGCGCGCCTGGACAGGCGGAGTGGCAGCCCCGGCAAGTGGCGGAGGCCATTATCATCGGATGTGATAGGGCCAACGACAACCGCCTGCGAGTCACCAGTTGCAGCAGCCAAGGAAGGTTTTCTCTGGTGGAATCGCAGCAGGATTATTTGTTCAGAGTTCCGGACCCATCGATCAGCCAGTGGCACATTCTCCAGTTGGTTAGCCGGCGCCTTTACTTCACACGCATCGGTCTGCGGAATCTCCTGCACCTGGCCGCCTTTCTGCTAGAGAAGACGGCACCGCCAGGCCAGCTGATGACGTTGGCGACTGTTACGCAGCGAGAGGGCTTCAAATTGGTGCCTTCCTCTCGGGTAAGAGCTCTGCTCGAAAACAACGAGGTTCGCTTCCAGAAGTTTCAGAGGATGTACCAGGAGGGTCTTTCCCTTAGCTAGGTGACCCTGCGCCCCAGACCCTTGAATCCGCAGGCCAGCGAAGCCTGCCTTTGCATTATCTCCTCAATTACGTCGCGAACGCTGGCGGCACAACTGAAGCAACTCTTTGTGCCCAGCTACCCGGCGTGGGGTCGGCGGGGGCACCCATCTACGGTGTCTCGGTTCTCAGTCCTCTGTGCCATCGGCTTTCGGCAGTTCAATCGAATCTAGGGCCAGCGCCTCTCCAGAAAGCCTTGACATTAGACCTACCGCATGATATATTTTGTCCGGTTAATACGGAATGGCTTTCCGTAATACGGAACAACGCCGGGTCGAGTAACTTCTGTCCCTAATCATTGTCGCGTGGTCATCGAGTTCTTGGCGCTCGACTTCAGCTATCCAACAGCCTGGATTCCCATAGGGTGACGCGGCCCATTCCGCCGCTGGAGATCCCGCGTCACAACGGAAATTATCCACCCGACCGTGACGGACCACGACGCAGTGGGAGACGGCGGTCGCATTCAAAACTCTAAGACCATAAGATCAAACAGCGAAGCCGGAGTCTATCCCCTGCTTCACGCTACGCTTACCCAAAGGGTCGTCCTGACACATCAGACAGCGGCCAGATTAGCCCTATCTCTCATCTATTGGCCTCTTAGCACATTGATTGGAGGAGGCGACAAATGTCCGAACAGGTCACCAGTGGTACAATCATCAAAGGTGAGGCGACGCGAAGATCCTATGCCGAACGGGCTCAGGACATCCTCATCAAATATGGCATTTACATCGCCCTACTTCTCCTTATCATCCTGGCTACCATTCTCTCTCCTAACTTCCTGAATTCAAGTAATCTTGGGAATATCGTCAATCAGGCTGCCGGCCTGTCAATTGTGGCAATTGGCCAGACCTTCGTGGTCCTGATCGGAGGAATCGACCTCTCTGTTGGCGCAACCATCGGATTGGTAAGCGCTGAGACGGGCAACCTGATGGGCTACAAGAACGAGCTGATTCCGCTTGTCTTGGTCGTAGGCATTGCGACCGGTGGGATCATTGGGCTGGTCAACGGGTTGCTGATCACCAAGAGAAAGCTTCCTCCTTTCGTCGTAACCCTGGGGATGATGATAACGATTCAAGGCGCCGGCCTCGTCTATACGCACGGCGCGCCCATGGCCGCCTTGACTCCGGCCTGGCGATTCATCACCGAAGGGCGAATAGGCCCCCTACCGCCGGCCGTCATAGTTCTGGCCGTCTTTGCCGTAGGAGGTTTTCTCCTGGCCACGCGAACGACCTTTGGACGCTCCATCTACGCCGTCGGCGGTAACGAGGAGGCGTCTAGGCTCTCTGGCATCCGCGTGGATCGCATCAAGATCCTTGTCTACGTGATAGCTGGGATGACCGCGGCGGCCGCCGGTTTTGTGCTGACGATGCGAGTTGGCACGGGCGACAATTGGGCGGGCAAAGGAATGGAGTTGGATTCCATTGCCGCCGTGGTGATGGGAGGTACCGGCCTCTCCGGAGGCCGGGGCGGCGTCGTCGGAAGCGTCGCCGGTGTCTTCGTTCTGATGATGGTTTATAACCTGGTGAACCTGCTCGGCGTCACCTACCAGTTCCAGTATACGGTGAAGGGCGTGATTGTCATCGGAGCCGTGGCGCTCTACGCCAGAAGATACTTCGGTGGTACTTAGCAAAAAAGGGGGTGAGACATCGCATAGACCTCGCGTGTTCGACCGTTCTTTCCAGCAGTGATGGAGTAGCAAGATCAGACTGTTAGTCTAGTGCCCGTAGTCCCCACAAAAAGGGAGGAATTCATATGAGCAAGATCAACTCACTCATCGACGACCTACAAACGGGAAGGCTAAGCCGCAGAGAATTCATGGTTAAGGCAGCGGCCTTAGGCCTGTCTCTCTCGGCCATCGGAGCCGTTCTATCAGCGTGTGGAACGGAGAGTGGGGGAGCAGCCGCGACAGCTACCACCGCTCCAGCCGCGACAGCTACCACCGCTCCAGCCGCCGCAGCTACCACCGCCCCGGCCGCCGCGGCAACCACGGCCCCGGCTGGCGGAACTCCGGCCGCATCCTCCACGGGCTCCGTCTTCAAAGAACCCCCGTATGAGGGCAAGAAGAACCAGGAACCGATCGACACCGCCAAGTGGAAGAAGCCCGGACCATGGACACTCGCCTACTCCGACGCCTCTCAGACCAACTCCTGGCGCGTTATCGTAAAGGCGAGCGTCGAGTATCAATTCGACCAGTACAAGCAGCAGGGTCTGTTTAAGGGGGATTTGATCTACACCGACGCTAACGATAGTATCCCCAAGCAACTGAGCGACATCGAAGACATTCTGTCCAAAAGCCCCGATGCTCTGATCATAGCCGTGACGGACATCTCCGCCATCTGCCCGGCCATTGATAAAGCCGACGCGGCGGGTGTTCCAACGATCATCTTGGAGCGGGGTATGACTTGCAATACCTACACGACTTACGCTAACGTGGATAACTTCCGCATCGGCGAGCTTCAGATGGAGTTCGTCTGCCAGGCGCTGAACGGCAAAGGGAACATAGTGGCAATCGCGGGCATTGCCGGCGGCGGCTCGTCGGATGATCAGGTTGTCAGCTACAAGAAGGTACTGGCGAAGTATCCGGACGTGAAATTGCTGGCGCTGGAGTACAGTGGCTACTCCAAGACCAAGGGCAAGCAGATTATGGAGAACATGCTGCAGGCCTATCCCCAGATCGACGGTGTCGTGGTCAATAGCGGTCTGGAATTCCCCGGTGTTTTCGAGGCGGTCCAGAGCGCGGGCCGCCTGGACCAAATCAAGGCTTGGACGGGCGACGACAACAACGGCTATATGAAGCTTATGGTGAAGTATAACCTGAACGGCATCATCACCCCGGTTCCGACCTGGTCCGGCATCGACGCGGTCGATCTTGCCAAGAAGGTCCTCGGCGGGGAATCGGTTCCGCGCTGGTATTATGTGGAGGCTTCTCCCATTACCGCTGCGAACGTCAAGGACTACGCTCGTCCGGACAAACCCGACGAGTACTGGATCAGCAAGCTGCCGCCTGACAAGCAGCCCTACTAGGCGTCGATACAGGCGTGAACCGCTTGCGCGAGTTTTTGACGCTGTAGTTTTGGTCAACTCGATTGGCGAAAGGGCCTCAAGGCGACTGAGGGCCCTTTCGCCCCCGGTTCTCCGGGTTGAGAGGCGCGATCTAGCTGTAACAGTGGTGGAGGGCAAGGAGATGGGCCAGGTAAATGAAACCATCCTCGAGATGAGAGGGATCAGTAAGTCCTTTCCCGGAGTCAAGGCGTTGGACGACGTATCCTTCGTGTGCAAGAAGGGAGAGGTCCACGCCCTAGTCGGCGAGAATGGTGCGGGCAAGTCGACTCTGATGAAGATTCTGGCGGGAGCATACCAGCCTGACCAAGGTGAAATCCTGCTCAAGGGTTCTCCCGTGGCCATCCACGATCCGCTGACAGCGCAGAGACTAGGCATTAGCATCATCTATCAGGAATTCAACCTGGTTCCCTATCTCAACGTGGAACAAAACGTTTTCCTGGGGCGTGAGCCGCGGGACCGCTTCCGCTTTGTGGACTCCGGCAGGATACATTCGCAGAGTGCCGAACTTCTGGAAAGACTTGATATCGCCCTGGACACCCGAGAGCAAGTGAACCGTTTGAGCGTAGCCGAGCAGCAGATGGTGGAGATCGCTAAGGCGCTCTCACTGAACGCGGAAATACTTATTATGGATGAGCCCACGGCGGCTTTGGGAGAGCACGAGCAAGAGCGCCTGTTCCAGTTGATGAATTCCCTGAAAGAGCGCGGAATGACTATCATCTATATTTCCCACCGGCTGGAAGAGATCTTCCAGGGCGCCGATAGGGCGACAGTCCTAAAGGACGGAAAGGTGATGGGCTCTCACCGGGTCGACGAGATCGACCGGGCCACGCTGGTGAAGATGATGGTTGGCCGCACATTGGAAGAGATCTTCCCCGCCAAAACAGGGGGACAGCCTGAGGAAGTCCTGCGAGTGGAGGGCATTTCCCGACGGGGTGTTTTGCGCGATGTCAGTTTCAGCCTCCAAAAGGGTGAGATACTGGGAATCGCCGGATTGATCGGATCCGGGCGGACCGAGCTGGTCAGAAGCATCTTTTGCGCCGACCCCCGAGACTCCGGAGACGTCTACTTAGAAGGGAATAAGCTCAACGCCCGAAATCCCAGGGACTGCATTAAAGCTGGCTTATGTCTGGCCCCTGAAGATCGCAAGAATGACGGCCTGGTGCTGGGGCTTTCGGTGCAGAAAAATATCACCATCCCCATTTTGGAGAAGATCCGACGCTGGGCCTTCGTGCATTCCCAGAAAGAAAGGGAAATCGCCACCTCCTTCGTCACGGAGCTCAACATTCGCACGCCTTCCGCTCACCAGGAAGTGCAGTACTTGAGCGGGGGCAATCAGCAAAAAGTCGTGCTGGCCAAGTGGTTGGCGGCCGAGCCAAAGGTCATCATCTTTGATGAGCCAACCCGGGGAATCGACGTGGGAGCGAAGCAGGAAATATACCAGCTTATGCGGGACTTGGCCAACCGCGGCACCGGCATTCTGATGATTTCTTCAGAGCTGCCGGAAGTGCTGGGGATGAGCGACCGCATCTTGGTGATGCAAAGAGGAGCCATTGCGGCGGAGTTTCTCGCCGCCGAAGCGACGGAGGAAAGGATCGTCGCCGCGGCTACCGGGTTGAAGGACCACCACGAGACATCTAACCGGCTGGAGACAAGCCCCTCCCAGCAAATTTGAACATTGAAGCTACGGACAAGGGGGAAGCATGGGTGCGACCAGAGCGAACGCGGAAATTCTGACGGAAAAAGCGCAGGGACGCGCCTATGGTGATAGGGTCAGGGCGCTGTGGGAGGCTTATGGAACCTATGGAGTGCTGGTGTTGGTACTCCTTGGTGGGGCAATATCCAACCCGCTCTTTCTCACCGGACCGAACCTCCTTAACGTGGCCCGGCAGTCCGTGGCGCTTGGCATAGTCGCCATCGGCCAAACTTTCGTGATCCTCACCGGTGGCATCGATCTGGGCGTGGGATCGGTGATGACCTTAGCTAACACCCTATCTTCCAGCCTAATGGTGGGTAAGCTCGAGTTCGCCCAGCCCGGTGCCCAGCCTGCCTACGCCACGCCGGTAGACTCCATGATGGTGCCAGCGATACTGGTGGTGCTGGCCGTTGGGCTTGGCATCGGCCTCGTCAACGGGGCCATCATAACGAAGTTTCGGGTGGCCCCGTTCATCGTGACCCTTGGGATGATGAGCGTTGTCCAGGGTGTGATCTTCTTGTACGCCCCTACTTCCATCGGCATGGCGACCAAGCAGTTTCGTTGGGTCGCAGACGGCAAAGCCGGCCCGATTCCAGTCGCCTTCATCGGTTTCCTGGGCCTAGCCATTATCGCCGCTATCGTTCTCCGTCGGACGGCTTTGGGCCGCCACATCTACGCCGTCGGAGGAAATGAAGAGGTGGCGCGTCTCTCCGGAGTCAAGACCAATCTGGTCAAGCTTGGAGTCTACACCATCTGCGGCCTCTCTGCCGCGGCCGCGGGCCTGTTTCTGACGGCGCGAATGGGATCGGGCAACCCCCTGGCAGGAACTAACTTCGAACTGGACTCCATTGCTGTAGTAGTCATCGGAGGTACGAGCCTGTTCGGCGGTCGAGGTGGTATCGGAGGCACCATCGCCGGCGTCTTCATAATAGCTATACTTGCTAACATCTTGAATCTCAGCAATATAGATCCGTTCTACCAGCAAGTATTCAAAGGCGCCATAATTATCGCCGCCGTCGCCATTTGGACGACGGGTCGCAGGCGAACGGCAACGGGTTAGGGTTCGATATCGCCATATGCGTCTATAGTTTGTCGTCCGTGCGCTTGACAGCATAGCCGGCCGGTGATATGTTCTCTGTCGCACGATATGGAAAGGAGTCCTGAAGTCCGGAACCAATGAGCGATAAAGAACGTCTTCAATCAGTTCTCAATGCCCTCTCCATTTTGGAAACTCTCTCGTCCTCTGATGGAGAGATGGGAGTTACCCAGCTAAGTCAGCAGTTGAAGCTTGGTAAAAGCAAGATCCACCGGCTTCTCGCCACGCTTCACGAGCGAGGTTACGTCGAACAAAACTCCGTTACCAGCCGTTACCGTCTCGGCCTTAAGGTTTTCGAACTGGGCTTTAGCTACCTGAGTGGCCTCGATCTTTACAAGGTAGCCTGGCCTACTTTAGAGGAGATATCTCGCTTCACTGAGGAGACCACTCACTTAGCGGTAATGGACAGCACCGGTTTGGTCTTCATTGGCCGCATCGAGAGCCCCAAGGCCGTCGGCGTGAGCACTCGGGTGGGAGCTCATTCGCCGATACATTGCACGGCGACCGGAAAGGTTCTCCTGGCACACCAACCAGCGCAGGTGATCGACGCAGTCATCGCCAAGGGGCTTAATCGACGAACCGAAGCTACTTTCGTCGATGAGTCGGCCTTCCGAGAGGAGCTGGCCAGAATCCGAACCGCTGACTACGCCCTCGATCGGGGCGAGCTTGAGCCTGAACTGCAATGTATAGCCGTGCCTGTCCGAAATCACCTGGGGCAAGCCATCGCCAGCATAGGAATCAGTGGACCAGCGTATCGTCTGACAATGGAAAGGATAGAATCGCTGGTAGATTTTATGAAGCAATCGGCCTTAAGGGTATCCGTACAACTCGGCTACAAGCCCAGCGTCTCCGGCAACGCTGTCTGAGCGTGTTCTAGTTGGTCCCCTCCTTTTACCTTCGATCACATTCCTCTCAGCCCCCTGAAGAGAATACACGGACCGTCGAGAGGAGTTAGGCCGAGGATATGACTGAGGACAGGGCTCGCCAGTTACTCAGGGGAGCCGTCGACATCCATATGCACACGGCTCCAGATATTTATCCGAGGGGAGTTACAGATTTGGACGCGGCCATACAGGCAAAGGCGGCTGGAATGCGGGCAATAATGATCAAGTGCCACGTTACCTCAACCGGTGATCGCGCCGAGATCGCCAGCGCGGTGACGGGACTCCAGGTCTTCGGCGGAATCGTTTTGAATCACCCCGTTGGCGGAATCAACGTCGAGGCCGTCCGCACCGCCATTCTGCTGGGGGCCAAGCAAGTCTGGATGCCCACCACCCAGTCGGCCCAGTACCTCAAGCACGTTGGTTCCATCCCCATGTTTGCCGCTTCCATGCCCAGGGGAATTACAGGCCTCTCTGTTTTGCAGGATGGGCATCTGATTCCTGAAATCGCGCCGATTCTGCGCCTCGTTGCGGAGAACGACGTGATCCTAGGTACCGGTCACCTCCATAAAGCAGAGGCATTTGCCCTGGTCGATGCCGCGCGAGCGGCCGGCGTTGCGAATGTTCTGATCACCCATCCCCTCGCCGATTTCCTGGAGTACACCATTGATGAGCTGAAAGTCCTCGCCGCAAAAGGCGCCATCCTGGAACATCATTGGGCCTTTTGCACGCCCGCGGTGCAGAACCAGCTAGATCCCGCTTGGGTAGCCGGGGCCATCAAAGCGATCGGGCCGGAGAGCTGCATTATGGCCACCGACGGCGGACAGGAGATCAATCCCCCTCCTGTAGAGATGATGGTGCGATTCATCGCCGAGATGCTGAAGAACGGCCTTGCCGAAGAAGAAGTATCGGTGATGGTGCGAGATAATCCAGCGAGGATCCTCGGCCTCTAGCTCCTGACTCACCAGTGATAGAGGTTGGTGAACCTCCGCCTCGAAGTGACGCCCAATGACGATACTTTGCCCGCCAGAAGCCTAACCTTGAAGCGAGGAGGGAGAGTAGGGAGCATTAATGTCGACCATCATTATTAACGAGGAGCTGTGCAAGGGCTGCGAATTGTGCACTCTTGCCTGTCCCAAGGATTTGATAATTTTGGCCAAGCATCTGACCGCCAAGGGGTATCACCCGGCCATGCTTGACCCTGAGAAAGCCGATAAATGCACCAGTTGCGTTCTCTGCGCCCGAGTTTGTCCCGACATAGCCATCGAGGTCTATCGCCGCGTTGTCCATGGGTCCAGTGAGAGGT